>DMQX01000096.1 GCA_003455555.1 Candidatus Tayloriibacteriota bacterium | reverse complement strand
GTCGCCCAAGCCCAAAAGTCGGCTCGATTGCATGTGGAACAACTCGTATATTATCAACTGGATCTAAATAAGACAAATCCTTACCACTTTGTTCAATGTGGTTTTTTAAATCAAAATCTGTTCGATATGCCAAACCACCGATCTCATCAAACTTTTGAGGGAATTTGAAATAAAAGTCTATTGTACGTTTGGAATAATGCGCTCGATCGCCGTCTTCGATCTCAACTTCTTTAATATCCTCCTTATCAAAACCCAAAAGGTCGAACCAGGCATGCATTTGTTTTACCCAATATTCAAACAATTCTTTCCATTGTTCTTCTTTTAGAAAATACTCGAATTCCATAATTTCCAATTCACGCACGCGAAAGATAAAATCTCTCGGAGCTATTTCATTTCTGAAATTACGGCCAATCTGGGCAATGCCAAAAGGCAGTTTAGGGTGATAAGAATCGAGGATGTTTTTAAAGTTTACAAACATACCCTGAGCTGTTTCTGGACGCAGATAAACAGTCGTGTCTCCACCTTCAACAGAGCCGACTGAGGTTTTAAACATCATATTAAATTGCTGCGGTGCAGTTAGCTCATTCCCATCAGGACTTTTTATTTTCTTTTCAACAATAGCTTTTGCCATGTCCTCAAGACTCATGCCCTTTGGATCTACACCAACCTCTTCAAGCAAATGGTCAGCTCGGTACCTTTTCTTCGTTTTTTTGTCTTCAACCAATGGATCAGAGAAACCGCCGACATGACCACTTGCTTCCCAAACCCGAGGATTCATCAAAATAGCGGAGTCAATACCGTACATATCATCACGAGAATCTACGAAAAAACGCCACCAAAGGTTTTCAATATTCTTCTTAAGCGCCAAACCAAGCGGCCCATAATCCCAAGTACCGGCCAAGCCGCCATAAATTTCCGAGCCTTGATAAATAAAGCCGCGGCGTTTGCAGAGAGAAACCAGTTTTTCCATTAGTTCAAGGTCTTTAGCCATATTCCTATCCTAGTACATTTAAAGCTCTAAAGCAAAATTATTTAACGACCGAACCTATACCATATTTATATTGCGGATCAGTCGTGATATCTGTGGTCAACGAGTCTGAAACTGATGACAACGCGGCATTAGTAAACGCGTCCGTAGCCTGAAGTGTGCTGTCCCCCATCAATGTCGGTACCAATCCGACCTGCGTTAAACTTGGCGAAATTGAAACCTGGAATGAAACCTGACGAGGCGCCGAAACGAATCCAGTATTGGTTTTTATATTTCCAACGTTCCAGGTAACTTTACCGGAGATCGGATCATAAGCCACAGACTCATTTATTGGACTAATTTTATCCAAGAACTTCATATACGACGGCAGCACCGCTGACACCATGACATTTGAAGTGTTGTTGAAGGTGTTGGAAATGATCCAGTTAATCGTGTAAGTGGTAGTTTTTTCAGCTTTTGGCGGGATTGAACCGGTATTTGTAAATGGCCCGCTATTATACACAGCATTCGCCATCAGGTTGATGTTTGAATTGATTAAAATACTTCTAGAAATATCAGATGAGAATGAACGTGAACCGCTAGATGTAACTTGTGTTGCGGCAGCACTGGCTACCAGCGAAACTTTTTGACTGCTTTTAGCGTAAGACGCACCATTTGAGTAAGCTAAAGTGTTTAGGGAAAAATCTAACGTACCGCCAGCGCCTGGACTCAAAGATCCGAGTTCAGGAATTGCCCGTTTGTCCCACGTGATTGTATTATCGCTCGATTGATAGAACCCATGGGAGGAATTGATCGAACTTTTATCCAAAATTGGACCGTCGAGTTTGATGATTATCACCGCATCAGTAAGCGTTGTTGGCATATTATTTTCATAGGCTACGCTGGCAGTAACCTGATTACCTGCATAAGTCGCATATGAGACATTGCTGTCGCCGTTTAAGGCCAGATTTAGACTGATGAAAGGTTTCTGAATGTTAACGTTCTCAGTGCGAACATAAAAAACGGTCGCCAACTGTCGGCTATCCGCCGGATTGATCGTGCCTACGTTGAATTTGAAGGCCCGCTGTTCGTTTTCCTGTCCTTCAAGCTTGCCGGTAATATTAATCGTACGGCTCTCGCCCGGCGCCAAGTTGCCGATCTGCCAAACTGAATTGTTAACCGATGCCGCCGGTGAAGCGTTCTTGAAAGTAAAACCGAAAGGATACTCCGCGGTCAGTGCAAGGCTACTAAGCACAGCTTGGGAGTTAGAACTAACCACCACATTAAATGAAACATCCTGACCCGAATTCACCTGATCTACATGGGAGACGTTGACTGAAATTGGCCCTGCTCCGAGAACAAAAAGGTAGTCTTTATTCTTGGCGAATAAATTTAATGAACCCAAAACATGATATTCCAAACTGATCCTGATCTTCTCTTGGGTGTCCTGCAGGCCGAAAAATGCCGCGGAAATTGTCCGGTCAATATGTGAACCTGAAGTAATCGTACCGAGAGGGATACGATCCTGCACCAGAGGTTCGGTTTGCGAAGCATCGCGCCGTGTCCCAGTCGGGTACTCGATATTTAAGTACGCATCTTGGAGGTCTAGTTGGTTTTTGTTATCGATAGCCAACGCAAAAGTTCCATCCCTGCCAGCGTCGATTGTCGTCGGACCGGTAATACTGATATCGACGTTGTCTGCCGAAACAGTGTTGTAACCGTTATAATATACAAAGCCGGCAATACCAACCGCCACCAAGAAGAAAATGATTGAGAACCAGATCAAAATTTTGCCCAAAGGCCAGCGGCGGCGATTCATGATCGGCTCGTTTGGTGGTGTCCAGGTACCGTTTACGTCGTATTGTTTGGGTGAAAGGTTATGAACAGGATTATCAGGCTTGTAGTTTTCGCGGGAATAAAGGGTCTTTTTCAACTCTTCAATTTTATTTTTATCTTCGGGGAACATATTACAAGTATACCACAGGGGCACTTCTATTTTTCTAATTCGCTATGCTCATAAGTAAAATAAGTCGTATCACTACAACTGGGTTTCTTTAATAGAGGCGTTGATATGGGAGATGGCTTGCGATCGGTAAACTGACATATTTTCGATCATTTCGGGCGAGAGAGGGTCGTTGATGCACCATAGCAGTTCGGTCGGCGGAGCGAAATAACCAAGAGTGTACAGTACTTGCAGAAGAAGAATAAATTCAAGATTCATGACCTCTTTTGTTGTTGGCAGATTGCCGCTAACTCCCCCGGCCAGATATGTAAGACCCTCAGTTAACCGGTCAAAAAGAGCTTCGTTTTTTTCTTCGCCAGTAACCAAACGGCGCATCAATCGCAAAACACGCGAAGACATAGCAACACTCTGAGGCACATCTTTAATTCGCCAGTAAATATTTGAAATCTCCCTGGCATTGACCACTCGCCAACCGGCTCGGCCGCGCACCAAAGACACCTCGGAGATCGAAAGTGGCTGCAGACTGAAACGCAGTTTCGAAACGGCCAAGCGCACCCCTTGCGCGGCCGCCACGATCATTCCAAGCTCACGTGTAAAAATCCAGTAGGTTTTATTGGCCTCTTTAACATCAAAAGTTTCTATGACAATACCCCGAGTGTTATAGACATGGTGGCTCATATTTTTTCCGAAATTTACTAAATTTTCACTAGTCGAATCGTCAGAGTTAGGTCTTCGGCCACAATACTCTGCCCTACCGTGTCCACATTCAATACAGGAGTGCTACCCAAGTTGGTTTTTTTCGCCAGTTCATCGCCATATTTTTTAACAAAAGAAACCACATCATCATTTCCTGAAAACTCCATCGAGGCTTTATCCTGAGGATTAAATTTCATCTCTTTTCGAACCTCCTGGATCGCTCTTGTGAGTTCACGCAACTTCCCTTCTTCCATCAATTCCGGAGTCAGAATCAAATCCAGCACGGCTTCCTCCGTCAAATTCCGGTCTACGAGCACTTTT
Source organism: Candidatus Tayloriibacteriota bacterium (assembly GCA_003455555.1). GTDB lineage: Bacteria > Patescibacteriota > Minisyncoccia > Phycocordibacterales > UBA11359 > UBA11359. Next base: position 868 of record DMQX01000096.1, on the reverse strand, counting down.
TTAACGTTTACCTCATCAGCGATAACAGATAACAGATCCTGATCTTTTATATCAGTTTTGATTGTCAACTGCGCTAGAGGCTGACGTACCTTGATTCCCGCTTTTGCCCTAAGAGCCAAGCTGTTCTCGACCACTTTTCTAGCAACAGACATTGCCGAAATAATATCGGCGTCATAATTTTCACAAACTGGCCAATCTCTCAAGTGTACGCTCTCAACGTCTTTTTCGGTCTTAACTTTCTGATAGATATCTTCGGCCATAAACGGCATGAAGGGAGCAATCAATACTGAAAACTCGAACAAGACATATCGCATAGTCGCTATCGCTGCAGACCTATCAGCTGCATCGTCGCTTTTGAAACGATCGCGTGAGCGGCGGACATACCATACTGAAAGATCTTCGATAAATTCATCGATCGGACGCGCTGCTTTGTCGAGCAAAAATGCGCCTAGAGCCCGGGTAATAGTATCACCGGTTTGAGTCAGGCGCGCCAGGATCCAACGATCCAAAACATTAGAACTCTTGTTGTGAGCCGGCAGATTATCCGCATAGAGCGCATAGAATGAGTAGACATTATTAAGTCTCATTAATAATTTTTTCAAGACTTCATCAACGCTGCGTTCCGAAAAACGTACCTCCTCCCCTTTTACAGCCGGTGAAGACATAAAGAAATACCGGAGTGCATCAGCGCTGTATCGGTCGACGGTTTCCATCAGGTCCGGATAATTTTTCAGACTCTTGGACATTTTCTTGCCATCCTCGGCCAAAATAAGCCCGTTCACGATGACGTTTTTATAAGGAGACTTATCGAAAAGCGCGACACCAAGCACCAGCAAAGTGTAGAACCAACCCCTGGTCCTGTCTCTTA
>DMQX01000052.1 GCA_003455555.1 Candidatus Tayloriibacteriota bacterium | reverse complement strand
GTAGGTTGATTGTGTTTGTGTCTCGTTTTCTTAAACCCTCGAATGTGTTTCGAGGGTTTTTTCTATGTAACAAATTAATCGGTCATACGGCTCACTTTGTAAGGCGGGATTATGGTTTTATTAGCTAAGAAAATTCACATGTTAGTAACAATCGCAATAATATTATTGATCCTTTGGATCTTGGGTCTCGTGACGTCTTATACCGTTTACGGCTTTATACATATATTGCTGGTCATAGCCATTATTCTCATACTGATCCGTCTAATTCAAGGCAGGAATCCGTTGTAATCTACATTGGATCCTTAGCAAAAACAAAAACCACTGGCCGGTGGTTTTTGTTTTATTTAAGAAAATTTTATTATTTTTTGAGATCTTTTTTATTTTTAATTCATCCTTGGTGTGTATGCTGAACGCATTATTAATTAACGAATTAAAAAAGACCAAATGAAAGATCTAAAAAAAGGTTTTACCTTGATCGAAGTGTTGGTGGTCATGGGCATTATCGCCCTGCTCTCGACTGTTGTGCTCGTGGCTATAAATCCAGCTCGGCAGTTTGCGCAGTCACGCGACACTCAGCGTACCAGTAATGTCACAGCATTATTAAATGCAATAGGGCAAAGATCGGTCGATAATCGGGGTATTTTTGAAACAGACTGCGTCGCCGGGATTATTCCAACTACGGCCACAGCTATAAAATCTGGCACAGGCGGTTTTGATATGTATCCCTGCATAGTGCCAACTTATATAGCACTCATGCCAACTGATCCAAAAATTGGCAGCTTTACGAGTGCCACAGATTACAATTCCGGATATACGGTCGCGCGCGATAGTACCACTGGCCGAATTACCATATCAGCACCAAGCACAGAAATAGCGACGCCGGCAATTTCAATTAGCCGATAGGTTGGAGCGCGCCAAATATATTATTTAGTGAGCCAAAGTAAATACTCGATATTTCCTGCACTGCCGACAATGGGTGAAGTGGTTTCGGCTTGGATAGTCAGACCAATTCTTTTAGCTTCACTTTTGATCTTTTCTAAAGCTTCTTTTCTTTTAAATTCATCGGACACGACGCCACGTCTGTCGACATGGCCTGGGCCGACTTCAAATTGAGGTTTAACCAGGGCGATTATAGTGCCAGAATTTTTAAGTAAGTTTTTGGTAGTCTCCAAAACGTGGGTCAAAGAAATAAAAGAAACATCTATGGTGACGAGGTCGACAAGTTCAGGTAATTGAATACCACGCACATCAGTTTGTTCTATGCTGACCACCTTGGGATTATTCCTGATGCCGGTGTCCAGTTGGCCGGTGCCAACGTCGATCGCATAAACTTTTTCCGCGCCACGTTTCAGCAGACAATCAGTGAAGCCTCCGGTTGAAGCACCTATGTCGGCAGCGATCAAACCTTGGACTGGGATGTTCCAGGTACTGAGCGCATGCTCAAGTTTCTCGCCTGCTCGGCTGACAAAAGCCAGTGGCTCGGTTACCTCTATTTTGGCATCGAACAATACTGTTCGGCTGGCTTTATCCACAACCACGCCGTTCACACGGACACTGCCACGTTCGATCAACACGACCGCTGCGCTTCGGCTACGAGCCAAGCCGCGCTCCATGAGTAACATATCGATCCGTTCCCGGATCTGATCCCTTGATCGTTCGTCAGGCTTATTTTGCATCGGTATTTTCGACTATTTTTACGATCAGAGCCATGTCGTGTTCAGCTAGTTCTTTGGTTTTGGCACCGACATAAATTCTCACGACCGGTTCAGTGTTAGATGTTCGGATGTTTATCCAGCCGTTTTCGGTGATCAAGGTTAGACCTTCACGTTCAAAAATTGCTTTGGTGATCGTTGCTGTGCCAAGCTTGACCGCTTCTCGCAGAACTTCCCAAGTCGCTTTATTGAGGGTAATATTTTTCATCGTGAGCGACTGAACGGAGAGTTCTTCGTTTAACTGCGCCAGGGTCTTGTTTTGCTGGCCCAAAATATTGGCGGTATAGATCATCGAGAAAATACCGGAATCAAGTCCAAAGAAATCTTTGAAATAGAAATGGCCGGAAAGTTCCACGCCGAGCAAGGCATCATTGTCCTTTAAAACCTCTTTGACATAGAGAGAGCCGACGCGCGAAGGTAACACCTCTTTTTCAGTAAAGAGTCCGCTGGTAGTCAGAGACAGGTAGGTTAGCTCGTCCGCGACAAACGGTGGAGTTGAGTATTTGAACCAGATTGCAGCCGTGACATATGAAGGCAAAAGTTGGCCTTTGTTATCAACAAAGAAAGCCCGGTCGCCATCAGCATCAAAAGCGACGCCAAAATCAGCTTTAACTTCAGCAACTTTTCTGACAAGCATATCAGTCGCGCCCTCGATCAATGGATTTGGTCCGTGGGCAGGGAACTCGGGGTCGGCTTTTTCATTTATGAGGATCAGCTCCAGATTTTCAATGCCCCCGAGTTTTTCTAAGACTATCCCAGTCGTGCCGTTAGAAACATCGCAAACGATTTTAAGAGGCCGTTTGACGTCCGTGTGTTTTTTTAAAAATTCAGTATATTTTGAAACGTAGTCCATGTTTTGAAAATAAAAATAATCTAAGCTTTTGAAAGCGACGCAATAATGTCGCGTATCGCTGTGCCGCTGACCGCGTGGGCTTTTTCTTCTACGATCTTGAAGCCGTTGTAGTTTTTCGGGTTATGAGAAGCTGTGATCATGCAGCCGCCGGTCGCACCCAATTCGGTCACCAAAAAATAGAACATGGGTGTGGTCGACAGACCGACAAAAATTATTTCGAACGATTCATCGGCGGCTGCGGTCAGGCCTTCCATAAAGGCTTTTGAGAGCGGTACTGAGCCATGTCTTATGTCATGCGCTACTAACACTTTACCCGGCTTAAAAAGTTTTGCACAGGCTTGACCAACTTGCACTGCGCCGGCCTCGTTGACCTCGGCCGGGTACGTACCTCGGATATCGTAGGCTTTAAATACGGAAGGATTCATAACCTTATCATAAGCTTTATTATTCTTGAGTCAATTAGTGCTATAATAATTGTATGAATCAAAAAAGAATTCAAGTCGTTTTTTTTCTTGTTTTGCTCGGTCTCGGTATCTTGATGGGGTACATGGTTTATAAGCCTTTTCTTAATGTAATTATTTTGGCGTTGGTTCTGGCGATCCTGCTCTATCCATTATATGAGCGCGTGCTAAAAAGTTTTAGCGGCAAGTCCAAGCTGGCGGCTGCGGTGGTGATAATTCTTGCTATTGTTTTTATTTTGACGCCCTTGGTACTGCTTTCCCTTCAGATCTTTAACCAATCGCGTGATGTGTATATGGAATTGCAGGGTAGTCATGTGGACTATCTCCAAAAAGCGATCACCACTATAGAAAAGCCGGTCCAGGTGTATTTTCCCCAGTTTACGTTTGACCTCCGTGGTTTCTTGCAACAGATCGTGGCTTGGATCGGAGGTAATGCCGGCAATATTATTTCCAGTACCGGTCAGGCTCTGCTCGGCCTCTTTCTGGTATTTATCACGCTTTTCTTTTTTCTCAAAGACGGCCGGAAGTTTTTGGATTATATGGTCAAGCTGAGTCCTCTTGACGATGCTTATGACGTCAAGATCTTTCACCGGATCGGGTCAATGATCTCATCTGTCGTGCGTGGGGTTTTGCTCATCGCTATTATTCAGGCGGTTTTAGTCGGCATAGGCTTTATGATCTTTGGCGTGCCAAATGCTGCATTATGGGGCACCGTGACCGTTATTGCCTCATTATTGCCGTTTGTGGGTACTGCATTGGTGGTGGTCCCTGGAATCGCTTTTCTTTTGCTTTCTGGCAATTTGATCGGGGCTATCGGCCTAGCGGTTTGGGGTATTTTGCTGGTCGGGCTTATCGATAATCTGCTGATGCCTGTCCTGTACGGCCGCAGTACTCAAGTACATCCTCTGATCATTCTTTTCGCAGTGCTCGGCGGCATATACACCTTTGGACCACTTGGTTTTTTGGTAGGGCCGATGATGATCAGTTTCCTGATCGCTATTCTCGAAATCTACCGCGAGTATATGATTCCAAAGATCACGCAATAAACTACAATGTTGGGCCATCTAAAAACATTTCTAGTCTTTTTATTTACGGTCATCTTTTCCGGTTTGTTGGTTGCGGCTACATATTTTCATGAAGAAATCACGACCGCGTTTCCTGCATTGGACCCCAGCTATATTCCGATCGTCGCCACCGGCATAATCACTGTCATTTTATTTGTGCTCTGGCGAACCCAGATCGAAAATGAACGTTCTCGCGAAGAATTTGTTTCGATCATCACTCACAAATTTCGCACACCTCTGACCGGTGTGAAGTGGGCGATTGAAATGTTACGCAACAACATAACCGAACAGCAGAAGCAAGATATTCTGGCGCACATGGAGAACAGTAACCAGCGCTTGATGGAAATCGTTGACTTGATGGTTGGCTTTGCACAGTTTGACCGACACTTGGAATACGCCTACGAAGCCACCTCGCTGCGTGAGACTGTGAATGTGTCATTGCAGAAATATGGCGACCAAATCCGGACCAAGAACGTCAGTTTCAAGATAAATGCGGACCCAGAGATGCCGCTCGTAGTGACTGACAAACGCAAGATCCAGTTTGTGGTTGATATGCTTATTGATAATGCGATAAAATATACGCCAGCCGGTGGGGTAATTACTATTACTTTCTCCCGGGACAAAAAGTCTCTTGTGCTAGCAGTTCATGATACTGGTATTGGTGTGAGTTATGCTGACGGCAGACATCTTTTCAAGAAATTCTATCGCAGCAGCAATGCCAAAAATGCCGATACCGAAGGCATGGGATTAGGTCTATATGCCGCTAAGGCTATTGTAGACAAGCATCATGGCCGGATCTGGTTCGACTCTGGCGGGGCCGGAAAAGGCTCAACTTTCTATCTTGCCCTCAAAGCTCAAGCCTAAAAAAGTCGGGTTGTTTACTTGAAAGACTTGTGTTAGCCTTACATTAGAATAAGTGCATAAGTCGGTGCATAACTAGTGTATATATGTAAATAAAGTCACGTTATCACGTCTCTACTATGGGTAAATCAACAACTGAACAACAATTTGTTAAGGCGTACGATGAGTACTTGGAGGCGATATTCCGCTTCTGTTTCTACAAGACTAACAATCGTGACCTCGCGAAGGATCTTGCTCAAGATACATTTATCCGAGCTTGGAAATATATCCAAGAAGGCAATAACATAGAGAATATGCGCGCATTGCTCTACAAAATTGCCGGTAATGCGGTGATTGATTGGTATAGGAAACGCAAAGGCGAATCTTTGGAGAATCTCATGGAAGCCGGTTTTGATCCGGTTGATGTGAATGCAGCTGCCGATAAGCATTCTGAAATGCAAACTGTCCTAGGTAAGCTCGAAAAGCTTTCTCCGGACGACCAGCAGCTGATCGTGTGGCACTATGTTGAAGGTCTGACCTCCGAAGAAATATCCACGACTTTGAAACAGAACAAGAATACTGTTTCAGTCAGGATCCATCGGGCGGTCGGCAGGTTAAAGAAGTTTATACGACAATAACTAAAATGAACAATTTTAATCCAAACTTTAAACAATTTATAAAAAAACTTAGAAGCGTTTCCCTGGCTAGAAGCGAGCGTGCTTTTTTGCGCGATGAGTTTCTTGTCAAAACGGGAATAACGAGTGTCAGTAAGCCTCAGTCGCAATATTTTTTCTTATTCCAAAGCTTCCGGGTCGGTGTAGCGGTTTGCTTGGTTTTTGTGGCATCAGGTGGGTTGGCAGTTTATGCCTCCACTCATGCTTTACCTGGAGATCTGCTCTATCCTCTTAAAACTAACGTAGAAGAGCCTATCGTCAGAGCCTTCATGTACAATTCTCCTAAAGCCAAGGCTGAGTACGAAGTTCAACTTGTGGATGAGCGTCTTTCGGAAGCAGAGAAATTGAACAACGCGCGGCCATTAAGCTCGGATCAAAAAATATTTATACAGAGCCAAATCAAGGCGCAAGAGGTCAGAGCGGAAAACGCTCTTAAAAAACTCAAGGGCAACGACGAGGCTAATGCTGGAAACTTAAATGCTACTACAAGCGCTACTACAACTTTGAAAGTCGAAAATGATAATCAGGGGGATGATAATAATGCCACAAGCTCCGATTCTTCTGGTGACAACTCCTCTCGGGATGATCAGGGCGACCGTTTGACCAAAATACTCCACTCCCACAGTATTATTATGTACGAACTAAAGGGTGGAAAGAGTGAAGATAACTAATCGAAGATCGTCGCGAGGTAGCCGTCGATGAATCGCTGGTCTACGTCGTAGAAGTTCTTTTTATTGCTGTGTAAGTATTTTGCGAGTTTTTCACCGACAAATCTCCAGTGCCATGGTTCATATTGATAGTACGAATTACCTTTTGGATAGGACAGAATAAAGCCATATTTATAAGCGTTATTTACCAGCCAATTGTAAGCGGCGGTATTTTCAAAAGTGGTGGATAGTAAGGTTGTTGTATCGGGGGCACTAAGGTCAATTGCTGTACCTAGTTGGTGTTCAGAGTAACCTTGTTCAGCAGAGAATTTGTTCGCACCTGAACCAAAAGTCACCACGTAACCGGATTTAAGAGAAGCCTGGGTACCGAAAGAACGGTAGGCTGAGGCTATCTGAATAACCGTCGAACTGTTATTGGCCGCATCATCGAGCATACGGGTCAAAAAAGGCAAAACGTTTGTGTGAAATTCAAGGGTTTTGCTCTTGTCTTGAAGATACTGCTGATCGATCTCGTTCAGACTAAGTGGTACGTAATTTTCGTTCAGAAAATAGACTTTGGAATATTTTTGCAGCAGCTCTTTGTCTGTTTTTGAAAGTTTTTCGAGCGTGCCTACGGTGCTGGCAATGTCACTCAGGGTTTGGTCCAGGTTGTTACTTTTATCCTGTTGCATGGCCAGCTGCTGAGCTAAGTCACCACTGTTTTTTGTGGATGTAGCAAAGTCGGATTGAAGCGCCGCGAGTTTTTCATCATAGTCTTTGGTCTTAACCGACAATTCACTTTTTATGGATCGGACGTCCAAGGAAAGACTAATCAAAAAATAACCTATTATTACCGTGGCTATCAAAAACAAAATGCCGCCCCAGGACTCGACTTGGGCCGGGGTAAAGTGTTTTTCAATGAATTTTTTCATCCATATAGTGTAGCATATCTGCCTAATTTGGGCATAAAAATGACAAAAGGCCTTATTTCAGTTAGCATTCACTCTATATGGACATAAAAAGCGCTGAATTCAAGAAGGGTATAAGGGGGACGGACGATATTTTGTACGAACCTGTACCTCAGGTTGCTTTTATCGGGCGTTCGAACGTCGGGAAATCCAGTCTCATAAATTGTTTGCTTAAAAGCAAGGATTTGGTTAAATCTGGTAAAACACCAGGCAAAACCCGGGAGTTAAACTTTTTCCTGGTTAACAACTCGATCTATTTTGTTGATCTGCCCGGTTATGGTTTTGCCAAAATGGATCTGGAGAAAAGGGAACAGCTGGCCAAGATGATCCAATGGTACTTTATGGAGAAAGTCTATAAACGTAAGGCCGTTCTCGTTATCGACATGAAAATCGGACCAACGCCGCTTGACCTAGAAATGCTCAGGATCTTGCAGGAAAATGAACAGGATATTTTGATCGTGGCTAATAAAGCGGATGTTTTAAACCAGAAAGAAAGGAGTGGGCAGATGAAGAATTTGGCCTCTAAATTACCTGGGATGGACATCGTCCCGTGCTCAGCTAAAACTGGTGAGGGTAGAATCGAGATATTACAGCGCCTGAAATAATTTCTGCTGTATAACGGCTATGGTGTATGCAAAGAATTACCCTACAGAAAAACCTGAAATTTCGAGTACTCGAAGCAGGGTCTCAACTTGCGACAAATAATTTTCAAAAGATGCTTATGATCTCGGCGATTTCGGCTGGGATTGTTTTGTTGTCCGGACTGATACTTTTTGCCGCTACCAAGCCGGCCGTTTCTAAATTGGAAAAAAGTGGAGCGCTCGCCACGGTGAGTGCTGCGGGCGCGGCTCCTGCCGTAGGTGGTTTCCAGACTTCCAGTATCAACATTGCCAATAACGGTTTGACCTATATTCAAGGTGCACGTGTCACAGAAATTACTGGAAATACGATAAAAACAAGCATGAGCCTCAACTCCAACACTTTCGACTGGGTGATCGAGACTTCGGGTGCCACAAAATTAATAAATCATCTGGGTCAGAAACAGACGATTAGCGACATAAAAGTTGGTGACTACCTAATGGTTACCGGTAAATTATTGGAAAGCAAAGGTTCTTATATCATTAATGCCGAATTTGTTCGCGAGTAAAA
>DMQX01000057.1 GCA_003455555.1 Candidatus Tayloriibacteriota bacterium | reverse complement strand
CCAAATTGTCCGAACTAGGCATTCTCATCAATTTCTCTAATTTGCCGCCTTATATTCTCAATTTTTTCTATTTTTGAGGTTAAGATTGCATTTGAACCCTCAGAGTCACCGAGAACAGCCGCGAAATTTTCGAGAATTTTGTCAGACTTACCATAAATATCGGCCATTTCTTCATAGCAATCCAATATCCTTTTACTATTTTCGGCAGTTCCGGCCATTATGCGATCGAGTTCTTTTTCATCAACTTCTTCCAGATCTCTGATCCGCTTGTATTCACGATCAAGTCTATCGTGTTCCCATTGGAGCTCTTTTTGTTTTAGTTCGTTAAGTCTAAGCAATTCATCAACAGCGTCCATTTCCGTCTTGAACTTATCCAAAGACTCTTTATCTTTCTTAATCAATTCACAAAAATGTCGGACTTCATCAATGGTCGCCTTTAACTCCAAATAAAGCCGATCCCTTTTTTGGTAAGAGTCTTCCCAGCCGCCTTCAATATTATTTTCTTTCATATACTAGAATTATAAGCTTTGTATTAGCTGAGGCAACTCTTCAAGACAATTATGACGGATAATGCTACGATAAACCGCATGAATGGAACTTCAGAAAACACCGTATGGGACGTGGCGGTCATAGGTGGCGGACCGGCTGGCATGATGGCCGCAGGACAGGCCGCCGAGCTGGGTGCCAAAGTTATTCTGCTTGAAAAAAATGACTCTTTGGGTCAAAAATTACTGATCACTGGAGGTGGCCGATGCAACGTCACTAACGCCGAATTTGATACCCGCAAACTTCTCTCGAAGTTTAAAGACAGCGACAAATTCCTTTTTTCAGCTTTTTCACAATGGAGCGTCAAAGAAACTTTGGACTTTTTTCATAATCACAGTATGCAGACCAAAATTGAAGCCGGCCAACGTGTCTTCCCCGCGTCCGAACGTTCGCAATCTGTCTGGGACGTCCTGGTCGACCACATGCGTACGGTTGGAGTGACAGTACGCAGCAACTCGCCGGTGAAAGGTTTTGTAAAAAGATCCTCGGACGCTGGTGCCGACAAAAAGAAAAATATTGGCGAGATTGAGGCCGTTGAACTTAAAAATAAAGAATTAATTTACGCCAAGAAATTTATTTTAGCCACCGGCGGGAAATCTCGTCCTGAAACCGGCTCGACCGGCGACGGCTTCGATTGGCTCCGCACTCTCGGCCATACAGTCACCGAACCAACCGCTTCTCTCGTGCCGATAGCGATCAAAGAGCCTTGGGTCAAAACACTTCAAGGTGTACCTTTAGAAAATACCAAAATAACGGTACTCCAAAATGGGGAAAAACAAAGTATGAAAAAAGGCAAAATCCTTTTTACACATTTTGGACTGACCGGACCAACAATTTTGAATATGAGCAAAGATATCGGAGAACTGCTCAAATATGGTGAAGTACAAATCTCTCTCGACCTTCTGCCGACTCTCGATTATGGCCAGTTAAATTTGAAACTGCAGGAAATTTTTTCAGAGGAAGCCACCAAGAAATTTAAAAACAGTTTGAAGTCCCTAGTTCAATCCTCGATCGCCCCAATCATTGTCGAACTTTCTGGCATCAATCCAGACATGACCTGCAACAGCATTAGCCGCGAGGAACGATTGCGCCTGGTGCAACTTTTCAAAGATGTCCGAATCACCGTTGAAGGATTGCTCGGAGTCGATAAAGCGATTGTTACTTCCGGCGGAGTCGCTCTAGACGAAGTTGATTTCCGCACTATGCAAAGCCGTCTGTTTCCAAATCTGTATTTGGTCGGGGATATTTTAGATATTGATCGCCCGTCCGGCGGTTATAGTCTGCAACTTTGCTGGACAACCGGTTTTGTGGCCGGCACAGCCGCCGCTTCTAGCAAGAATTAATTTTATTCTTTTGATATACTAATGTTATGAAAAATCCTTACGCTGGAAGAAGTCACGAAGAAATGAAAGATGTTTTGATGGATCCGACAGCGAGCGGTCCGGAAATTCACTATTATATGATCCGAGGGGGCGACCAGAAAACCAATATTACTGTTTGGGAACCCGGAAAGATCGGCGACGAATACATTAAATCTTACGGTCATTATCATGTCGGCAAACTGGATGAAACTTACACCATTTTGCAAGGTACAGGCATTATTGTTTTGCAGAAACGCAAAACTGACTCGACAGGCAATCCTATTGATGATGAAATAGAATCTTTCGAAGCCAAGAAAGTTAAGGCCGGTGACAGTGTTTTTATTCCTTCAGGGACCGGTCACTTCGCGATCAACACAGGTAACGTTTGGTTTGTTACTTCAGATGACAGTCCGGTAAATTTTGAAGAGAAGGCCGCAGTCAGTATGCCTGGCCACGCGGATTATGCCCCATTCAAGAAACTTCATGGTGCCGCTTATTACGTCATCGAGAAAGACACACAGCCGACTCTCGTAAAAAATCCAAATTACAAAACTGTACCACCGGCGACTATTTAGTTCGGAAAATATTTTTAGTAAGTAACTATCCTAGAGTCACGATAATTTCGTGCTCTTTGCCGTCATCGACAAAAGGAATAGCCAGAACGTCGCACTTTTGATCATCGCGCGTGGCACTGGAGATTTTTGAGTAAGATCTACCGCCGCTCCTCTTAATGATCAAGTGATATTTAGACGCTCCGCACGGCAACGTTACTTTGACATTGTTCATGCTCTTGAGTAGTTGAGGAGTAACCGACAGTAAATCGCCACGGCGGTTGATGCCGAGAATAGTTTCGAAGATAGTACGGTACATCACGCCAGCGGAGCCTGTATACCACGACCATCCGCCGCGGCCGGCCAAAGCCCCGCCATAAACATCAGAAGCCACGACATACGGCTCGATTTTATAATCATTAGCTTTTTCTTTGGTATTCGAACGTAAAATTGGATTAACAAATGACAGGATCTTTTCGGCCATTTCGTTTTCGCCAAGTTGAGCATACGATTGCACAGTCCAAAGGGTCGCGTGGTTATATTGGGCGCCATTTTCCCGAATGCCGGCTGGGTAATCCTGAATATATCCAGGCTTTACATAACCATCTTGCAGGGCCGGGCTGATCAGAGCAAAATATTTATCATGCAAGAGATTTTTAGTCATGGATCTGTGTGCGATAATTGATTTCTCCCGATCTCCCGCTCCGGAGAGCACTGCCCAAGACTGCGCGACCGAGTCGATCTTGAACTCTTTAAGGAATTTTGAGCCGAGTGGTGTACCGTTGTCGAAATACGCCCTTCGATACCACTTGCCGTCCCAGGCAGATTTTTGAATGGCTTGTTCTATAGTAAAACAGGCAGCGGTAAATTTCTTTAAACGTTCTTCTTCACCCCGTTCTCGCAAAAGAGGCAAAGCGATATTTAATAGTCGGAGCAGGAACCAGGCCACCCAAACACTCTCACCCTTACCACCTGAACCAACATTACTGAGACCGTCATTCCAATCACTAAGTCCCATGAGCGGCAAGCCATGAGGACCAAAAACCAAACTTTTCTCGATTGCTCGCATGGCATGTTCAAAAACTGAGGCTTTTTCAAGTGAATCTGACGGAACGCCGGTCCACTGTTTCCGGTCGGTGAAAGAAAGTATCTGAGCCTCGATGAAACCAACCTCTTCCGCAAAAATAGTTTTGTCGCCAGTTACCTTAACGTACTCAAATAGAGTGTAGGCCAGCCACAACTGATGATCAGAAAGAACTGTGCGGATACCGAATTTGTTGTGATCATGCCACCAGTTAAGAGCGTCACCCTCTTTAAATTGATGCGCTGCAGCTTTCAAAATGAAACCTCGGACCAAAGCCGGGTCTGACCAGATCAAAGCCGACACGTCCTGCAACTGGTCTCTGAAACCATAAGCACCAGACGGCTGGTACGCGCCAGACTTGGCATAAAGACGCGATGCTAAAGCCTGATATAACAGCCAGCCATTCATGAGCAAGTCGATTGACTGATCACCTGTTCGCATTGGGACTACACCAAGTTTTTGTTTCCAAAATTCTTTTACTTTTTCCAAGGCTATTTCAAAATTAATGTTTCCGTTCAATGATTCAATTTTTTCCATCGCTTCAAAACGCGATACGGCATCACCAAGTAAAATAGGCACGGTCACTTGCTCGCCAGCCGGAATAACAATCTTTAGAGATAAAGCAATGCAATTTTCCGATCCGTGGGAAATAGAATTTGAAAGTTTTTCTTTCCTAACTGCTGAAGGAAAATGATACGATCCGAAACGTCCGATAAATTCCCTCTTGTCCGTCGTCCAACCTATTTCGCCAGGTGTATTTCCAAAAGACGCAAAGGCTGTCCTACCAGCCAGCTGATTCCTGAATTCATTCGCAAATAACATCGACCTTCTGCCTTCATCAAAGGTAAACGACAAATGATCAGTCGTGTGGTCGCGCAGGGCCGCCATTGATGGTTCGAGGTAATAATAAAGAGTTATATGACGATCCTTGTGACTGTTATTTTTTAGTGAAAGCAGACTGACTTTAACTGTCTCATCCTGAGGCACAAAAGTTTTGAGAACTTGATGAATTCCAGAATAGGTACTCTCGTAGGAAGCATACCCGAATCCGTACCTCACCAAAAATGGTTGCTTGGTCTCAATAGGAAATGGCGTCGGGTTCCAAACTTCACCCGTTTCATCATCGCGCAAATATATTACTTCGCTGCTGCGATACCGCAAAGCATCAGCGGTACGGGCAGTAAGCCTATTATCGTAACTATCCATAGACCAAGTGTAAGCAGAACCAGAATCGGCAATAATTGTCCCAAAATCCGGTTGAGCAATAACGTGTGTCCAAGTAAACGGCGGCATGCGATCAGAAGAAATCGTCATGACATATTCGTTCGTATTCGGATCAAAGCCACCATAAGAGTTATAGAATGAAAGGCTAGGCGTGGCGACAGAAGTCCTCATAGTGTAACTGCGGCCGCGCGACTTCAGGATCGGCACGAATTTTTGGGCCTTGCTTTGTCGCGCGGCTTTATAATTTTTGTCTATCGCCTCCCGCAAAGTTTCGGTCTTACTGTCCATAACAAAACGCGCGATATAAAGCAGAACCTCCCGGTCACCTGCCGAGATTAGGTCAGACTTCACTTGATACAACGACCCAGAACCCTCTTTTGATTCCCCACCCTTCGCCTGACGGATCAGAAAATCAACCTCATCATCAAGCACCTTAATATAGCTGGCTGGCTGATTATTGAGGATCACCACGTCAACCACTACACCTTTCGATTGGAAATATTCGAAGCACTGCAAAGCCTGCTTTGCAGTTTGCATATCCTTAATATCATGAATGATGAACAGAGCGATTGGCCTGTCTCCAGAAATACCCATGCGCCACAAACTATGCACGACAGGTCCCGGTTCAGACTTCTGGAATTCCTCAGTACTCATGGAGCCAACCAGCACTTGTGATGCAACTTCCTGGAACATGACACTTTGTTCTTGCGTTATACCTTGAGCCCGAGTTGAAGTTGCGCTCTGCGAAATGGCCTGAGTCGTGACATTATGCGCTCGACTAAAATGTTTATATCTTCTAATCAAACGGTCGAGTTCAACGCGCGATTCAGAGGCCAATTGAACCCAAACAAGGGATACTTCACCGCCAGCCGGAATATCCAAAGTTGAAGCGATACAAGAAGCCGGATCGAGTGGCACCCCGATTTTTTTATTATCGTTAGCCAGATTTGCGGCTGGATACTCGGCAAAACGCGCAAGTGCGTCTTCACGAGAGGTCGACAAACTTACCTGCTTTTTTGAAAGCTCTTTTGATATGAGCAGCTGCGCACAATATAGCATTTTGCTTTTATCTGCCGGATGAGGACGATAGAAAAGCACGCCATGATCGTGCGGCAAAATCTCTCCCCGCACCAGCAAATGCTCATAATATGGATGATGAAAAACTTGTTGTGCGTAAGACAGGGACATCTCTGAATAAAAAGTCAGATCAAGACTAAGTGGCAACAGCCCGGTGTTGTGCAGAGTGCATTCACGGACTTCGACCGGTGACTCTGAATCAACGGCGATCGACATGGAAGTATCGAGAGATGGATGGGACGCCAGAAATTCAACCTTGTTCTCGTAAAAAATTACTTTATGTCGGCGGTGGTGTTCGGTATTTCTCGGTACCAGTGAGTAAACACTTTTAGTTTTTTTGTCCCTTATATACAAGAACATGCCCTGATACTCATAAACAGGGTCTATGCTTGGGCGCGACAAAGCGATTCTCTTGTAAAAACTAGTGCTTGAACCATCACTGCCGACCCGAACTGAATAGTCATTTTTGGAAATGAACGCGTAACGTCCGGCGGCACTGCGCAGAGGTATAAAACGTTTACTTTCCAAGCCAGTGTCGCGAATGCGCGAAATATTTCCGAAAGAAACAGGTACTGGCGCCGACAATTCCTCGGCGATTGGTGCCTCGGGCATTTTTTCCTCGAACAACACGTCCAAAGCACGGACACTCGGATGCGAGTGAAAAAGTTTCTGAATGCGATTATCCATCAAAACATTAACAAAACTAGCCAAGGTAAAACCCTGGTGATGCGCATAATAGGTTTTGGTTGGCAATGGTTTTTTTAGTCGCCTTTTGTCATTGCTCATATAATCAAGCGCATCATAAAAGCCATAACGACTATGCCCACCCTGTTTGATGATCGCTTTGAGATTTCGCACTGCTTTGTGCGGGAAGAACTTCATAGCCAAAGCACTGGTGTATGGGGCTACGACCAGAAAATCATTCAGATTTCGCTTTAGTCCAAGTTTAGGACTGCCAAAGATCTGATATTGATAATGTTTACTTTCATCAAATTGATAGTAAGCAGACTCACCCATACCCCAAAGCGCTTTATTCTTTTTGGCATGTTCAAAATGCACTTTGATCGCCGCCCGAGCAGTATTGCCCAACAAACTTTCGTCATGAACTTTAAAGAAAATAAATGAAGTAAGGTATTCAAAGAGTGATCCGCCCCACGAAATCAGGGACACCAAACTACCTGAACGAACCATTCGTCGGCCAAGATAAAACCAATGCTTTTGCGGCACATCTCGTTTGAGGATAGCCATAAAACTAATCGAATTTGCCTCTGAAGCCATGAAGTTGTAGCAGGCATTGTCCGTTTTATTGAAGGCCACATTATAGCCGATGTGGAAAAGCTCCTTTTCTTTGTTATACAAAAACTTAAAGTCTGTCTCCGCAACATATTTGGCGCAAGACGCAGCAAGTGCGTTAAAGGAATCGATTGTACTCTTGGCGGCGGCGGCAGAACGTTCCACATTTTCAAGCACCTGACGATACCAACTCAAAAGCGCAGTCTTTGAGTCAGCCGAAAGATCTGACGTATTTACAGCTTGTTCAAAACCAAGGTTTCGAACCAATGAAAGTTTTGATTGGGCGATATATTCAAAAGTCTGAATAGTTGAGTTCAGCTTTTCGATTTTACGCATCATGTCAACAACCTCTTTAGAACCCGCTTTGGCCATATCAACAACCACATCGTGAACCGGAATGTCTGGAGACAACCGTTCAAGCGAATACTTTTGATCGTAAATACCGGCTTCCATTCGTTCCACAGCAGTAAGCAATCGATTGGAAAGCGACTGTGGGTCATCAGCGGCGATAGCCTGCACTTTTTGAAGTACCAGTGAAATATGCTGATAAAAAACTGAGAAAATTTTGGCGTATTGCTGAGTGGTTGCATCAGCCCCTGGCA
>DMQX01000014.1:3337-4143 GCA_003455555.1 Candidatus Tayloriibacteriota bacterium | reverse complement strand
TACAAAGTGAGCCGTATGACCGATTAATTTGTTACATAGAAAAAACCCTCGAAACACATTCGAGGGTTTAAGAAAACGAGACACAAACACAATCAACCTACCCAGCCGAGTCGATCGCACCAGAGCGACACACGGTCGCCTGACATGACTTCAAGGCCAGAATTGGCCGACTCTTTGAACCGACGGTTCTCTTCCCTTTCGGCTCTATGCTCGGCCTTGCGTTTGAGGCGCTCCGGCTCGGCGGCAATGAGTGATTCGCGCAGATTCAGCAAACCTTCCTGGCGATGCTTCAAGATGAAATCGCAGATCCCGTATACCGCCTGAGCAATGTTGCGGCGAACCTGCGCTTGTGTCAGTTCGGCATCATCAGGAAACCGGTGTTCCCAGATGAGTTCCGAGATCGGAATGACGTAATCGACGTTTTTCGTCTCGCGGCCGACCCGATGTTTGGTCGAGAAAATTCGGCCACGGGAGAGTTCACGCTTACTGACACTCTGCAAAAGAATACCAGTCTCGACGCCGAGCATCAGCCGAACCGGAAAGACCGTCCAGACCTTTTGCTCACCGTTCACTTCCGGTTCTAAACCGGTGAAACGAGACTCCATAGTGAACGGGCCATAATCCTCTGTGACCCAGGATGAAGCGGCACGAAGCATGAGCTTGGCATCGGGGATATTGCCGATACCAGGCTGGTTGTCATGGGCGATAGCCCGAAGCACAGCTTCCGCGGGACCACCAAAGTTCGCGGACAAAACCAAAACATCGTTCAACATGGGATTCCTCCAAAAAAAGGGTTGTGAAAACTG
>DMQX01000014.1:0-3293 GCA_003455555.1 Candidatus Tayloriibacteriota bacterium | reverse complement strand
CTGTTGTAAAGAACTCTTCAGGCATACGGCCTGGAAACTTTATCGATACTCTGGCGGCGATATCGATAAAGTTTCCAAACAATTTGCGTAAAACAAAAAGGTCCTGCGCTTGCGCACAGGACCTTGTTTGAAAACTTATTTAGAAGAAATAATTAACAATGTCGTGTGCATGCGCTAAAAAGAAGCTTTTTCCAAATAAAGCTTGCAGTGGCTGTACGCAACACGACATTATTAATATTCATATTTTAACAGTCTACGCCAGCGCGCAACATCGCGCAAGGCTGAGTTATCCACAGGGAAATATACGAGCTAGGTACTAACAGACTCGCTTCGTCCCACCCCAACAACTTCCTGGATCTCGAAATCTATTCCGTCGCTCACCAATTTAACATAACCGGTATTTTGAATGCATCCGCCCGGTAATTCTTTTGCGGTTCCCCAGCCGATCTGGACCAGAAATGATCTCATGGTGCCGCCGTGGGTAACTATCAGCACTTTCTTTCCGGCATAGGTCACCGCAGCTTCCCGCAAAAATAAAGTGAAGCGGGACACGACCTCGTGATCGCTTTCAGCATCAGGTGAAAATTTTATTTTTGAACGTTCAGACCATTCTAGGTCGACAATTTTGGCAAGCATTTCTTTGTTCTCCTCCCGATATTCTGTGGCCGATCGACCGTCATATCGGCCATAACTGCGCTCTCGCAAAAGTTCGGTTGTATTGATGGCCAACTTTTTTTCCAAAAGCATTATTTCGGCCGTTCTTTTGGCGCGAAGCAAATCAGAAGAAAATACAAGGTCAAAATCAATATCTTTGAGCGCATTTCCGACAAGTTTGGCCTGCTCCTGCCCTTTCTCGGTCAAAGGTGAATCGGTATGCCCCTGCATGATCCCTGAAACATTAAACTCGGTCTCGCCGTGGCGGACAATATAAAAAGTAGTTTTCTGATCCATATTTTGATAATAGCATGGAAATACAAAATGTTGACAACAAATTTTGACAGGAGTATATTTTAGGCACAAGCGGCTTCGGCCTCGGTCCGGTGAAAGCAGGACCAGACAACAAAAAAGCAGTTATAGGCCACAAAGACCTATAACTGCTTTTTTGATATAATTTCTAGCTACTGAAACCAAGCTTAGTTCCTATAATGCTGACTTTTTTCTCAAGAGCAGTCACTCTGGGATTGAGGTCCGCCGCCTGAAATTGAACATTTTTTAATTCACCTTCAACACCAGTTAGCCTTCCTTCAACATTAATTAACCTGACTTCAACATTTCTGAATCCTTCTCTTGTTTCTTTGGTTAGATGATCAAAGCCCTGTTGCACTAAAATCGCGAAGTTATCGATTTTGCTATCAATTTTAGCGTCTATCGTATTTTCCATATCCTTAAAACCTTTTTCCATCTTCAGGTCTACATCCTTAAAGCCCTGCTCCAGACGAATAGACATTACTTCCATTTTTTGATCTGCAGTCTTAAAACCCCGATCCATCTTCAGGTCTGCATCCTTAAAACCCTGTTCCATTCGTTCAGAAAGTCCTTCCACCATCTCTTCAACTGTCTTTTTGATTGCCATGTTGGTTGTTATTATACGCTGCTAATTTTTGAAGTATACTTGACGGAGGTTAAAATCTTTATCAAAAAGTTATAAAGTTTTCTGTTATTTGCGCCAAAGCCGGCAATGCCGTATCATGTAGGTACAACTCCATACGTTTATCAAGAGTGATAGGTAGAGTATTGGCTCGACGACCTATCCAGCAACCTTTCCGCGCGGACGCGAGGAAAAAGGTGCTCCATCCAAGCCCGAAAGGGAAAGATAATGTTTTCTAAAAAAACTCTTTCCTAAACGGAAGGAGTTTTTAATAACCGGCAGGATGAAGTGCGGCTCGCGCAGTCGCCCCTACTTCCCGCCCCTAATGCCGCCACGTGCGGCGCAAAAAAACATATGTTGAAAACAGCAGAATCTGTCTCTATCGCCCACCCCGACAAAGTGTGCGATCAAATTTCCGACGCGGTGCTGGATGCTTGCCTGGCGCAGGATTCGCAGACTCGCGCGGCGATCGAAGTCCTTGGCGGTCACGGCATTATCACCGTATGCGGCGAGCTGACAACGCGCGCTCACATCAATATCCGCAAGATCGCGCAAGAGGTCTATCGCGATTGTGGCTATAGCGAAAATATTGGCGTGACGGTCAACGTGGTCGAACAAAGTCCCGAGATCGGACACGGCGTGGACAATGAAGGTGCCGGCGATCAGGGCATCATGGTGGGCTATGCTTGCGATGAGACTCCGGAACTGCTGCCGCTCGAAGTTGTGCTGGCCCGCAAACTGACCCGAGCAATGGGCGCCAATGACGGCAAGTCGCAGGTCACGGTTGAAAATGGCAAAGTCTTGTCGGTGTTGACTTCGGTTTGCAACGCCGACTACGGCAAGAAGTCCGAATTGGTTAAAGTGGTGAAGAAAGAAATTGAACCATTGCTGGCGCCGGGACTTAAACTGGACAAAGTTTGGCTGCGCAATCCCAACGGCGACTGGTCTATCGGCGGATTTAATGCCGACACCGGACTGACCGGCCGCAAACTGGCGGTGGATAACTATGGACCAAACATTCCGCTTGGTGGCGGTTGCTTTTCCGGCAAGGACGCAACCAAAGTGGACAGAAGCGGCGCGTATTTCTCGCGCCGCATCGCCGTGGACTACCTCAAAAAGCGCAAAGCTCATGAGGTCTACGTGCACATCGCTTACGCCATAGGCGTCGCCGAGCCAACCATGGCCACCGTCACGATCGACGGCCGGCAGGAACCGATCCGCGGTTACGATCTGCGCCCCAAGTCCATCATCAAGTCTTTGAAACTCCGCCGCCCGCAATTCCGCGAAACCGCCAAGTACGGCCATTTCGGCAATGGGTTTGAGTGGGATAAGTAAAGTTACAAAAAAACCGCCGATCCGGCGGTTTTTTTGTTTACAAATTATTTACCGAGCTCTTTCCAAAGTTTTTTTTCTTCTATACCGTACTGCAGTAGTTTTTTTATTACATCACCTTTGGCCTGTTTACTCATTCCTTCATAAATGTTTGTGATAAGACTTTCAAGACCATTCGTGGGTACATCTGGCCGTCTAATAGCAAAGTGGGAAGAACCTGTGTTAGGCTGAGTTATTCTAAGTTTCAGGTTGGAAGCAGCACGAAAAAAATCATTAAGTTTTATATTCCCGCGTGACGCCCAATTATTTTTATTTTTTATTGGGATTTCACTAGTCATAATTACGAGACAGATAACTCTAGCTGGGATATTGA
>DMQX01000031.1:8679-9354 GCA_003455555.1 Candidatus Tayloriibacteriota bacterium | reverse complement strand
ATATAAACCAACCAGTATCCCTCGTCGAGCAATGACGACCATAGAGTTCAAGAAGATTCTCACGACCAATGATCCGCAGAAGTCTCTTACTCATGGCTTCAAACGCGCTGTAGGCCGTAACAACCGTGGTATTATCACCACTCGTCACAAAGGTAGTGGACACAAGAGACTATATCGAGAAGTAGATTTTACATACAACAAACGAGACATTCCTGCGGAGATTAAGACCGTTGAATACGATCCAAACCGCACCGCTTTTATCGCTCTTGCGCAGTACAATGATGGTGAGAAGCGATATGTCACCCTCCCACAGGGCATGAAAGTTGGCAGTGAGTTCATTGTATCTGACAAAGCCGAGATCAAAGTTGGTAATGGTATGATGCTCAAGAACATCCCAGTTGGTACTTTCGTTTACAACGTAGAAGTCAATACCAAGGGTGGCGCACGACTGGCAAAGTCAGCCGGTAACTTCGTTGAAGTTATTGCTCACGACGCAGGATATGTACACCTCAAATTGCCTTCAACTGAAGTACGACGAGTTATTGACACTTGCATCGCTTCGATCGGCACGGTTTCAAACGAAGAGAACCGACTCATCAACATTGGTAAAGCAGGCCGCAGCCGATGGTTGGGTATCCGACCAACAGTCAGAGGTACTGCTATGAACCCAGTTGA
>DMQX01000031.1:425-8392 GCA_003455555.1 Candidatus Tayloriibacteriota bacterium | reverse complement strand
GCTATGAACCCAGTTGACCACCCATACGGAGGAGGAGAAGGCCGACAGGGACGAGGTACTCGACGAGCAAAGTCTGTCTACGGCAAGCCAACAGGCAAAGGCCAGAAGTCACGCCGCGCAAAGCGATACTCAAATCGATTGATCGTTACGAGACGAAGAGTTGGAAAAGCCAAAAACGGTTAAGATTAAATATTAAAAACAAAAGGCCACCGCAAGGTGGTTTTTTGTAATAAAAAAGCTACAGAAAGTGTCTTTTGAATCACACGGAAAAAGTCTGGCTGACTTTTTCCTTATCCTCGGACCGACGGCCGACCGGTCATGGTCGACATCTGTAGACGTTCCTGTGGAGGTGCTTCAAAAGACACTTTCTTTCGCCTCTGTAAAACACGACTAATTTTATAGATATTTTATCTCGGTGTGCTACTCTAGCGGGGAAGTCGGATTTTTCATGTCTTGACTTTGTATGTACATTGTATATACTTTATTTATGAATAAGAAAAAACCAATGTCGTCAATTATCAATATTCGCGTGGACAGCGCGACAAAATCGGAAGCACAGAAGACTTTGCAGGAGATGGGGCTTGACCTATCCTCCGGTATCAAGCTCTTTTTGCGAAACGTTGTGATTACCAAATCGGTACCGCTAAATCTGCGTACCGATAATGGTTTTACTGTAGGTCGAGAGCAAGAAATGATTAAATCAGCTGAGTTGGCTAAGAAGGATGGAAAAGGTTACGTTACTGCGGACGATGCAATGGATGCGATAGAAAAGGAGTGGAAAGAGGAATATAAGAAGAAGAAATAATATGTTCCACGTTTTTCCCTCAAATCGTTATAAGAAATCTTTAAGAAAGATGATGGTTTCCGGCGGTTTTGATTATGCAAATTTATCGATTACCATAAATATGCTTTCTATGGGTATGGAGATGCCAACAATGTACAAGGATCATCAATTAAACGGAGACTTGGGCAACTATCGCGAGTGTCATGTAAAATCCGACCTGCTTTTAATTTATGAAAAAGATCCAATTGAAAGGAAGCTTATTTTGGTAGATATAGGCAGTCATTCAGATCTGTTCGGTTAAATTTGTAAATAAAAAGCCCGACAGTTTTTTGGTCTGGCGGGCGTATACCTTTTTTTGGGTGGCTTGTGCGAGATCGTCACATCGGGAATCCGGCTGCCACGTCGGCGTCTTGTCCGGCCTGCACATTGTGCCGCAACACCTCACCGGTTTTGAGGTCGGCTTCCGCATATTTCACCATTTCAACAATATGCTGCGGGGTGAATTGGAAACCTTTTCTTGCGGCTTTGACCTGTTTGTTCCACAGGTCCGTCATCCACAGAATCGCAAAGGCCAAAGTTGCCGAGACCGACACATTTTGCGGAATGTAGAGCGACAGCTCCTTGTCGTTCATGGCGCCGCGACCGGTTGCCGACTGGAATCCGATCTGGAATTTGTAGTCTTCCTCGATCGACAGGGTTTTGAACCAACCCCTCAGAGCGTCCCACGACCTGTCGCCACTGGGCTGAGGAGTGGGGTACAGCCGGTATTCTCGGTCGCATCCCCACAGTGTTTGTCGTGTGCCTGTGCTGCGGTCTGTCATTAAATAGGCATTCTTGATGTAAATCTGAGGTTTGCCGTATAGGTGCGCCTCGAATCTGCCGGTCAGGGTATCCGAAGGGCTGCCGTAATACGACGGATCGGCAATCAAAACTGATCCCAACTTTTGCTTGAGAAGATTAGAGACCTCCTTCAAGTTGCCTTTGCTGATAACAATAAATCCGAGTTTGTGAGCCTTAAGCATGGCGTCTCCTATGTATGTTTGAGTTCCTGTGCTGAATCTGTGGCATATCCTACTCAGAAAAGCCGGGAATGCAAGATTACGCAAATATTTAATGGAGCCGTAGCTCTACTTTTTATATATGGATTTGACTTATTTCCTCCAATAATATAGTATCCTACATCAAGGCCTTACGGGCTTTTTATTTTCATTATGGCACGATCACTTAAAAAAGGACCATTTGTTGAGCCCAAGCTTCTCAAGAAGATTGCGGGCAAGCGACCGATTGAAACCGGCGTTATTAAGACATGGTACCGACGCAGCCAAATCAGTCCAGAAATGGTCGGATTTACTTTCGGCGTCTACAACGGCAAGAAGCACGTTGAAGTTCTCGTCTCAGAAGAGATGGTAGGTCACCGTTTGGGCGAGTTCTCTCCAACCAAGATCTTCCTCCGGCACGGAGGTCGAATGCAGAAGGAGCTTGAAATGAAGAAGAAAGAGGGTGAATTGGCTGCTGCACAGGCTGCAAAGGCTACTACCGAAGAGAAGAAGAAATAATATATGGTCACCGCTACCCTTACAAATTATCGACAGTCTCCTCGAAAAGTTCGCCGTGTCGCGAATCTTATTAAAGGTAAGCCGATTATGACCGCAGTCTCGACCCTTATGTTTACCCCGAAAGACGCCGCTGATCCAATCCTTAAACTTTTGAAATCTGCAATCGCAAATGCCAAAAGTTTGAGTGTTGACGAGACTAACCTGATTGTAAAGGGGATTACCGTAGACAAAGGTCCTATCCTTAAACGCATGATGCCTATGGCTCGCGGACGAGGTTTTCCTATTCATAAGCACACTTCAACAGTAACTATTACTTTGGATGTAAAAGAGCCAAAGGTTAAAAAAGGAGCAAAGGCCGGCGAGGCCAAGCCTGTAAAAGCAGCTAAAGCCGTTAAAAAATAACATGTCACACACCGTACACCCATATTCACATAGAATTGGAATCTTGCGAGGCTGGAAGAGCCGATGGTTTGCTCCTAACGGCAAATATCAGCAATTTTTGAAGTGCGATGTGTTGATCCGAGAGTACATTGTAAAGCGTTTGCGTGGTAACTATGTTGCCGGCGTTGAAATGGAACGCGGTCAGAAAACTTTGCGCATTATCATCAAGTCATCTCGACCAGGTATGATTATTGGCCGAAGCGGGGAGAACATGGTCAAGCTCCGAGCTGATATCGAGACTTTCATCAAACGACACAAGTTGGTGGTCAAAGAGGAACTCAAAATCGATGTTGAGGAAGTCCGCAATCCGGAAGCCAACGCCGCTATTGTAGCGCAAATGGTGGCTGAAGGTTTGGAGAAGCGTTTGCCTTTCCGACGTGTGGTCAAGCAAATGCTTGAGAAAGTTATGGCTAACCGAGAAGTTAAGGGTATCAAGATCTACTTGGGCGGACGACTTGGTGGCGCTGAAATGGCCCGCACCGAAGAACTTAAGAAAGGTCAGGTACCTCTACAGACTTTGCGCGCCGACATTGACTTTGCTCGTGAAAAAGCCTACATGACCTACGGCCAGATCGGTATCAAAGTATGGATCTACCGCGGCGAGGTTTTTGATAAAGATGCCAAGAAATAATTCGACACCACTTATCCCACTATCATGCTTACCCCTAAAAAAGTAAAATTTCGAAAATGGCAGACCGGTCGCCGACACACAGATCGACGAACGCCTGAAACTCGCGGTACAACCGTGGCTTTTGGCTCATTCGGTCTCAAAGCTACCACTCAGTTCCGAGTTTCTGCACAGCAGATTGAAGCTGGACGAAAAGCTTTGACTCACTTTGCCGGCAAGACTGGCAAGATCTGGGTCCGAATTTTTCCAGACCGACCTTACACTCAGAAACCGGCGGAAGTAAAGATGGGTAAGGGCAAAGGAGACGTACAGGGTTACGAATTCGATGTCCGACCGGGGCGAGTTATGTACGAAGTTGACGGTGTTGATGAAGCAACTGCTCGTGAGGCCCTCCGCAAGGCAGGCACCAAGATGCCGGTTAAAACCAAGATCGTTGCTCGCGCAAGGTAGCCCAAATTAGATAACAGGTAGACAAAGGCTCAAAATTAGGTAGTATACAAGGACTATTAAACAACATGAACGAATTTAACAACAAAAACAAAGACGAACTAAAGAAACTTCTCGTTGAAAAACGAAAGGCTCTACATGATTTTCGCTTTGCTTTTGCCGGCGGCAAGGTTAAGAATGTTAAAGAAGGTAAGAATGCCCGAAAAGACATTGCTCGAGTTTTGACCGCAATTTCAATGCAGAATCTGAAAAACAAAGCTGCTGCGGTTAGCCCAGCAACAAAATAATATCTTAAGATAGTGTACCCTATGGAAAAGAAAGTTATACAAAAGAATACTGCTCCCGCAAAGGTAACAATGCCTAAGACTTTGAATGGTGTTGTTGTCTCGGACAAAATGAAAGACACTGTCGTGGTTTTGGTGGAGCGATATGTTAAGCATCCAAAATATCAGAAATTCCTTAACATCCGAAAGCGTTTCAAGGCTCATGATGCAGGCAACACCCAAAAGATAGGGGATAAGGTTACCATCAAAGAGTGCCGACCAATTTCAAAAGACAAGCATTTTATGGTCGTTAAGGCTACTGCCGAAACTAAATAAATTATATGATTCAACCACGATCCATCGTTAAAATTGCAGACAACTCCGGAGCCCGAATTGGCCGCATTTTTAAAGTGCTCGGATCAAGTAAGAAGAGATACGCCGAGATCGGTGAAATGGTGGTGCTCTCAGTTCAAAAAGCTGATCCTCGAAAAGCGGTTAAAAAGAAAGATGTTCTTAATGCAGTCGTGGTGCGCCAGCGAAAGCAATTCCGCCGAAAAGACGGTTCATATATTCGTTTCGATGAGAACGCAGTTGTTATACTTGAAAAAGGTAAGAAGGATCCTCTAGCGGGACGTGTATTCGGTCCTTTGCCTCGAGAGCTCGCAGAAATGGGCTTCCAAAAGATCGCTTCATTAGCCCCAGAGATCGTCTAATCTTATTTACCGAAATTTTATGCATATTCGAAAAAACGACACAGTAAAAATAATGATTGGTACCGATGCGGGCAAGACCGGCAAGGTACTTCAAGCTTTTCCAAAGATCGGCAAGATCCTGGTTGAAGGCATGAACGTGCACAAGAAACACATGAAGAGCCGTCAGGAAGGCAAGAAAGGCCAGACCATCGATAAGTCATTCCCAATGTCAGCTTCTAATGTAAAACTCGTCGAGAAACGAGCAGATAAATAATTTTAAATACCATGGAACTCGTACACGCAAAACAGCAGTCAGCATTCAAAGCATTACAACCAGTTTTTGGTTACAAGAATGCGATGCAAGCACCTAAAGTCACAAAGGTGGTTGTTTCTGTTGGCACGGGATCATTTACAGACAAAAAGAAGGCTCAGTTGGTGGCTGATCGTATCGCTCTTATTACTGGTCAAAAGCCAGCTCTCCGAAGTGCCAAGAAAAGTATCGCGTCTTTCAAACTTCGAACCGGCGATCCAGTAGGTTATCAAGTAACTCTCCGAGGCAAGCGAATGGAAGATTTCCTAACTCGCCTTATTCATATCGCTTTCCCACGAACTAAGGACTTCCGAGGACTTAACCCTGGATCTATTGATGAAATGGGTAATTACAGTATCGGTATCCGAGAACATGTTATCTTCCCGGAAACTCCAGACGAAGAATTGAAAGACGTTTTCGGAATGTCGATCACGATTGTGACCAACGCAGGTTCAAAGGACGAATCGCTTGCGCTCCTCCGACACATTGGCATGCCTCTCAAGAAAGTGGCCGACAAGAAAGAAGTTTCAAAGCGCAAGCGAGTACGTGTCGCAAAACCAGC
The DNA here is from genome assembly GCA_003455555.1 of Candidatus Tayloriibacteriota bacterium. Classification (GTDB taxonomy): domain Bacteria; phylum Patescibacteriota; class Minisyncoccia; order Phycocordibacterales; family UBA11359; genus UBA11359. Next base: position 2,709 of record DMQX01000031.1, on the reverse strand, counting down.
TCTGACCGCTGCTCCTGTTGCTCCAGCAAAATAAATTTAAAACAAAAGGCCACCGCAAGGTGGTTTTTTGTTTTCGCACCTATCAAAATAAAAAGCCATCCGTTTTGTCATTCGGGTGGCTTGAGTAATTCTTGTTGTTGGAAACAGCTTCGTGGTTAAGCTGCTAGGGCTGGGCGTAGGAAGCGCTTGTCCTGCCGCTGTTGATCTTCCATCCAGTCGGCGATGTCTATGTCGTATTGGCCGGTCCGGCGGAACACCTTGATTACCAGCTTTTCGCGCCAGATTTCAGGGATAGCACCGATAGCTGCGATCTCAGCGATCAGCCACGTGTAGTCATCTGGATCGATGATCGGAATCGTCGAGATGCCGTTTTTGGATGCCGCACGAATCAGTGTTGGGCCGCCGATATCGATCTGTTCGATGTCCGGGTTTGCGGCAAAATTGTACAGATTGACGACGACGATGTCGATCATCTCGATGTTGTGTTCGAGAGCCTGCGCCATGTGTTTGACGTTGTCACGAACGGCGAGGATGCCACCGGCGATCTTGGGGTGCAAGGTTTTGACCCGACCATCCATCATCTCGGGGAAGCCCGTGATGTCTTCGATTGCAGTGACTGGAATTTTCGCATTTTCCAGAGCTACCTTCGTGCCGCCGGTCGAGATGATCTGGTAACCGATGTCGGTGAGACACTTGAACTTCTCGAGACCAGTTTTGTCCGTGACCGAAATCAAAATTCTGCGATTCTTGCCCATGATTTCTCCTTAGGTACTTTCACCGCTGAAAGCCGCGGTCGCTTTGGTTTTGTAACCTCTGACGGAAGACTACTCTAGCAAAGTATTTTGTCAAACCCTCAGTAGACCGACTGTTTATTGACAAAGACTCAGTAATCCGTAGTGTTGTATTTAGCGTGTTAGATCTTTGATTTCTTTTTTGAAGGGAATATATTATGGCTCACATTCCGCAGGCTGTTTTGGCTCGTTTTTTGACTGTACTCGTAGGTCTCGTCCTACGAAGCCGCGGCAAAGTCCGCGACACCTATGATCTGCCCGGATTTCCGGAATACATGTTGGTTGTAGCGAGTAACCGGATCAGCGTTTTTGATTTCGTTCTGAACGCACTTGTTCCTCAAAAGGGTGAAATCTTAAACGCCCTCAACATCTTCTGGCGAATACATTTCAAAGGAAAATTCCGGAGCGATCTCGTGGCCTTCGGCTCCGATATCGACCAGTATCTTCCGAAAGCTTTGCAAGGCAATATTGAGCTTTGGAAGACGGCGGTTGTCGTCAAAAAGATCGACGTGATTCCGATCGAGGGTATCGTTCGTGGTTACATTACTGGTGGTGCCATCAAGGAATACAACAAGCAGAAGGGTGTTCGTCCGCGCGTGGTCTTCAACACGGAGATGTCTGAAGGGCTGACGGATGGATCGCCTTTAGAGTCTCCATGGTTCACGCCGACCACCAAAGCCGAGGTTGGGCATGATATGCCGATTGCGGCTAAGGTGGTGCGTGAAAAATATGGTGCCGATTTCGAAAACATGTGCGTGCTGCTTTATAAAGAGGCGGCGGTATATGCGCTCGAGCGCGACATTATTTTGGCCGACACTAAGTTCGAAGGCGACGAAGACGGCTTGCTCGGTGATGAGTGGCTCACACCGGACTCCAGTCGATACTGGGAGCGTAAGGCTTATGATCTGGCCAAGGCCAAGGGCAAACTGCCAGCGTCGCTGGATAAACAGTTTGTGCGCAACTTGTTGGAGGAGATTCTCAAAGGCTTGGGCCCCGATAATCCGGCCGATTTGGCTCGCGCTGATGTATTGGCAGTTTCTGATGAAGCGATCCGAATGACCACAGCGATCTACCGCTACATCTTCTGGCGACTTACCGGTCTGACGTTGGAACAATTTCAGCGTCAGTTTATGGGAGTGCAGATTGAAGACCGCAAGTTGAAGATCGAAGTCGTGGTCGGTAGTCGGAGCGACCTTACCCAGATTCTTGATGGCTGGGACTTCCTCAAGAAGTCTGGGCACTCGTTTAACGTTAGCGTGCTGAGTTGTCATCGCAATGCCGACGTGTTGCCCTCTGTGGTTGCCGACAAATTGTCGAAGGCCGACAGGATCATCGCGTGTGCGGGTAAAGCTGCGGCTCTCCCAGGTATTCTGAAGAGCCAACTGTCTTTGTTGGGCTACTCGGATATTCCGGTGATTGGCGTAGCGCTCGAAGGGGATACCCACAAAGCCGACCAAGCGGCTATCCTCTCGATCGAAGAGTTGCCGGAACAG
>DMQX01000031.1:0-180 GCA_003455555.1 Candidatus Tayloriibacteriota bacterium | reverse complement strand
CGATCGAAGAGTTGCCGGAACAGCCTGTCGAACTCGACGTGAACGGCAACGCCTATTTCGGCTCGAAGGGTTTTGTTGAGGCTTGCCAAGCGGTGCTACAGAATGAGTTTCTGCCGAAGGCGGTAGTGACCAAGCCGTATGAGCCGGATGTTGTTTGTCCGTGAAGTATTTTTCAGGCCC
>DMQX01000054.1 GCA_003455555.1 Candidatus Tayloriibacteriota bacterium | reverse complement strand
ATCGGTCATCTTTTTCAATGGCGATTACATTTGCACCCTGCTCGAGCAAGGCCTCGGTCAGCTCACCTTTACCTGGGCCGATTTCCAACACTGTACTTTTTTGGTCGGTTGGATTTTCATCTCCATCACTAATTTTGGCCGCAGTAACCATTGCCCGCAAAGCGGCTTTTGATTTAAGAAAATTTTGACCTAGTGATTTTTTGGCGAACATGCTGATATTAGTTTATAAGTTGATTCAACAAAGCAGCGACTAAAAACTGATCGTTTTGAAAGGCCGTTCTTCTCCACCCTGCCAAGCTTCTTGTTCAACCAGACTGTCGTCGACGTCGCTAAGAAATTCCGACGGAATGTTCATTTGTTTTGAACCGAAAATCATTCGAATGGAAGCATAGCACAGAAAAAGTTTCTTGCGAGCCCTTGTGATTGCCACATAGAACAACCGTCTCTCCTCTTCGTTGTCTTGCTCACTTTTGTTGGTTTCGCCCATGCGCTTGTGCGGGAAGAGATTTTCTTCGAGGCCGGTGATGAAAACGTAATCAAATTCGAGACCTTTGGCAGCATGCACGGTCATTACTTTGACCGAGTTGGTCTGTTTTTTTATCAACGAATCCTGGTCGGAAGCCAAAGCGGCTTCTTCCAGCATTTTTTCTATACCGGTAGGCAGCGGCATATCATCATACTTTGTAGCCAGAGTAACGAGTTCCTTAATGTTTTCAATCCGCTCGGTTCCTTCATCGGTGCCGTCTTCGAGCGAGGCTTCCATACCCGTTTTTTTTATCAGCTCAGCAAAGATCTCCGAAGGTTTTTTTGTGCTGACATTCACGGCGATCTCTGCCAAGAGATTTCTAAAGTTTTGTATTTTGGCCCGAGTGGCTGCGGGTAGTGCGGCCTCCTGGCCAGCAAACATTTTAACGATTGTGACTTTGCCGATGCCTCGAACCGGCACATTAATTATTCGTTTTATATCGGAAAGTGACTCTGGGTTTAGGGCCGCGCGAATATATGACAGCGCATCTTTAATTTCCTTGCGCTCATAAAAGCGGGTGCCAAGCACGTGGTAAGGCACTTCATAATGCAAAAGCGCTTCCTCGATGATACGGGATTGGAAATTGGCCCGATACAAGATTGCGATTTCTTCGGCTTTTGCACCGCTTGAGATCAATGATTTTATTTTGTTCGCTACAAAATAGGCCTCATCAGCTTCATCATAACCTTCGAAGAGCCCGATCTTCTCCCCTACCGGATTGTTGGTAAACAGATTTTTTTCTTTACGAAATTTATTTTTCTTGATGACCGTGTTGGCCAAGCTCAAAATGTTCTGGCTCGAACGATAATTTTCTTCGAGCAGGATCACTTTTGCTTCGGGGTAATCTTCTTCAAAGCTAAGCATGTTCTGGATATCCGCGCCGCGCCAGCTGTAAATATTCTGGTCAACGTCGCCAACTACGCAAATATTCCGACTTTTTTCGGCCAAAATTTTACTGATCAAGTACTGAACTTTGTTGGTATCCTGGTATTCATCTATATGAACGTATTTCCATTTGTCCTGGTAATGCGCTCGGACGGCATCATTTTCACGCAGGAGTGAAAGAGTTTTAAGTAGCAGATCATCGAAGTCTAGCGACTTCTCACGTTTCAAAATACTTTCATAGGCTTCCCAGACCCGGCCGACAATACTTTGCAGATATTCTTTACCCATTTTTTCTTTGAAACTCGACGGAGTTACGCCGTCGCCTTTTTGGCGCGAGATAATATTCTGTAGTTTGCCTGGATCAAATTGTTTCGGGTCTATGTTGCAGGACTCGAGTGCCTCCTTGATCGCTCTTTTGGAATCGCTCTTGTCGAATATCGTAAAATTGCGGGAAAGTCCGACAATGGCTGCGTTTTCACGCAAAATATAAACGCCGAGCGAGTGAAAAGTACTCAGTAGCGGCCGCGCGGTTGAATAGATCGGTAGATTTAAAGTTTGGTCGTTCTGGAGCAACTTTTCCATGCGCTCGCGCATCTCATGAGCGGCTTTGTTGGTAAAGGTTATGGCTAATATTTCGCTTGGTGCTATGCCTTGATGAATAAGGTTGAGTATTCGGTGAGTTAGTGTCTTAGTTTTTCCGGCTCCGGCTCCAGCCACGATCAAAACTGCCCCTTCCGTCTGCAAAACTGCCTCTTTTTGTCGCTCATTTAGGCCGTGTAAATATGTCGGTGTATCCATCATGTCACTATAACACGGAAAGTTTATCCACAGGCCACTTTTTTCTATTGTTGACTTTGTTTTTGGACAAGATATACTACATATCACAAGAGATTTTCCTTCATTCTGAACCACCGATAAATGGCTCTACTAAGCCATTTTTACTGACAAGTCCGATTATAACCTAATACCAAGCCATATTATAAATAAACCCATAAAGAGTCCTTCGTTCAAACCCCTGTTTATAGGAGTTTTTTTCATTTTTTTATGTAGTATTTTCTATCCATTTACCGCAAAAGCCAGCCTGTTTTCTTTTGTGACTGGCTTGTTTGGTACTACCGCTGATGCTTCGGAAACTTATGCCCCAAATTCGCAGAATCTCTCCTTATTAAAGGCTGCGGTTAACGTTGACCCCAACCCTACCAAAGGTGATCAGGCGCCGGTCATAGTAGACAACTCTTCATTGCTAGCCGAGGTTGATCCGACTGGAAACAGTACGAGTACGGTAGAAGTTTTCAACAGCTCCCAAATCACCGTTTATGTTGTGCGGAGCGGAGAC
>DMQX01000071.1 GCA_003455555.1 Candidatus Tayloriibacteriota bacterium | reverse complement strand
TTTGTTTTCATGAGTTTAATATAGCACCAATTTAATGATTCTCTTGTGCATATCTTTTGCGTATACCCAGAAAAGTGTCTTGAGAAGCACTTGCGCAGCGCGACGGCACGAGCACAGCAATTTTTCAGCAGAAAAATATGCGTGTGCTTCGATGGACACTTTTTAGGATATACGCCACAGACATCCACAAAAAAACCACCGAGCGGTGGTTTTTTTGTTTAAACTACAAATAAGTAGTGTGCCCTATCTCACCACAAACGGCATCAGGCCCAAGAAACGTGCTCGTTTAAGAGCATTAGCCAGTTGTCGCTGATGATTGGCAGATACACCTGTTCGCTTGCGCGCGATAAGTCGACCGTGCGGATTCACGAATTTCTTGATCACCTCAATATCTTTGTAATCAATGTATGTAACTTTGTTTTGTGATAGGAAGTTTTGCTTCATAAAGTTTAAAATGGTATGTCTTCTGCGTTAATTTCTTCTTCTGGATATTCGATCGCCTCTGGAACATCTTTGCCTCCCGTCGCTTTTGCTCCCTTATCAGGCTTTTCCGATTTTCCTGCAGCTGGAGCGCTTGCTCCGGCACCTGCTGGACTTGCTCCACTTGATGCTCCTCCTTGGCGAGGACCAAACTGGACTCGGTCGGCGACGATCTCGGTGCGATACTTCTTTTCTCCACTACCTTTATCATCCCATGATCGTGTCTGCATTCTGCCTTCTACCAAAACCGATGCACCTTTCTTCAAATATTGAGCGGCTATCTCTGCTTGGCGGCCGAACACGACAACGTTGTGATAATCCACACTCTCCTGCTTGGCTCCGTTCTTGTCTTTCCAAACTCGATTGGTCGCTACAGAAAAGCTGGCTACTTGGATTCCTGACGGCAAAGCTCGCATTTCTGGGTCGCGAGTAAGGTTTCCGATGATGATTGCTTTGTTAAAATACATACTTTATTGATTAAGCAACAGCTAGATCCTTAACAGTCTTGTCGATAGACTTATCAAGATCCTCTGCTGAGGCTGGACGCTTGCCTTCTGCCATATTTTTGTCAGAAAGATCAATGTCCAACTTGCTCGAGAGCAAGGTATGCTCACGAACTGTGTTAATAAGGAGGAGGCGTAAGACAGATTCGACTTCTTTCACTTCTTTTTCAATGAGTCGCACCTCGACAGGAGCGGCTTCAAACTTGATCCAACCAAAGTAGGCACTGTCAAAGCGCTTGTTAGCAGTCCCGATTTTCTTGATCATAGTGTATGACAATGGCCGTAGAGTTGCCGCTTCATCGGCAATAAGCTCAGCTTTGTGCTTTGCTAGGACCTCTTTGATAGCACTTATCTCACCAGCAACTTTCTCTTCTGGGATAGTAGGCACTAACAAATAGCCAATTTCATATACTTTGACGTCTCGTTCCGCTGTTTTTTCCATGAATTACAGCCTATCACAGGCCTTTTGGTTATGCAACAACTGTATCAAAACAGGGCTAAAGGAATTATAAAAAAGTTATAAAGGAATGTTAAAAATGCGGATTGCATTGTCCACCAGGATCTTTTGCATCTCCTCGACTGATTTACCCTTTATTTCAGCCATTTTTTTGACCACCTCTTCAACATAGACCGGTTCATTGCGCTTGCCGCGATACGGAATAGGTGTCACATACGGCGCATCTGTCTCACTCATCAGCATATCAAGCGGCGCGTAAGCTACCGCTTCGTGGTAATCTTTTACAAAAGTGATCACTCCGGTAAAAGAAACTGAGAATCCCAATTCGAGATATTTTTTCTCGACCTCTATAGTACCGGAAAAAAAGTGGACGTTACCGCGAAGCTTGTCCCCGTATTCCCTCTTTTTGAAAGTTAGAATATCCAAAACATCTTCGTGCGCATTACGGATATGCAGCATCAGCGGTTTATTGTATCGCACGGCGAAATCGATCTGGGTTTCAAAATCTTTTTTCTGGCGAATTTTATCCTCTGCGGTTGCGGTATCAGTTCTGCCATAATCCATGCCACACTCCCCGATAGCTACCACTTTTGGATGCACAACTAATTCGGCAAAAGCATTTTCATCGAAAGTTTCGGCCAGCTGCCCTGGCTCCGCACCGGCTGGATGTAATCCGATTGTAGCGAAAATTCCTTCGTTTTTGTCGGCCATCTCAACAGCACTTTGGGAAAATTCAAAATTCGTGCCCACGGTAATGGTCCAGACACCTTTTTCTTTCATGCGCGTCAAAACTTCTGCCCGATCAGCATCGTACTCCGGAAAATTCACATGCGAATGAATGTCAAAAAAGTTTATGTGCATAACTTCATTATACAATATGGTAAGATAAAGCCATTATTAGGTATTAATTTAATTTATGTACCCCCAAAACAATGTTCCAGCGCAGGCGGTTGCCTCGGTAGCACCTGTAAATGTTGATAGCGGTTTCGAAAACCTGCAGAAACTTTTGATGATCTTTATCTTTATTCTGACCATTTGCATGTTCTCGTACTGGGGATATCAGGCAGTCATGTATATATTGAGTGTCAGTTTTAATGTCGTCACTGAATTTACACCTTACGACATGCTTATCGGCATTATTGCCATGATTGCCAGCGCCTCACTCTTTGCTGGTAGCACTATGTGGTGGAAAAGAAACGTGACCGCTGAGAATTTTTTGAAGTTCGGTACGATTGGTTTCGTAGTAAAAGATATTTTGGAAATTCCAAATGCTATTGTGCCTTTGACCTTAGTCGCTCAAGTTACGCGATACAACCTTACCGTTGCGGCCAGCGCGATCGGATACGACTTGTTTAAGATCGGTTTCTGGATCTTTGCACTTTGTATTTTCATGTACGCTATAAAGAAGTATCGAGCTATGGGAACGGTGTAAAAACAGGCAACAAAAAACCGTCAAGATCTTGACGGTTTTTTGTTGCCTGTTTTTTGATGCTTATTAATCCCTGCGCATAAACAGCGGTGCCTCGGGCATCTTATTTTCTTTGAGATATTCCGTAATCTTGTCGGACGTTGACGGCAAAAATGGCTGTAACGCACGACCAATAATTTTTAACCAAGCCAGCAAGCGTTTTATCTGCTCTTCTCCCGCCACCTTATCAACTTTAATAATCTTAAAAGGTTGTTTTGACTGGATCTCCTGGTCAGCGATCGAGATCGCTTTCCAAATTGTATTCATGGATCTTTGCAGATTAAAGTTCTCAAGACCGGTTTTTATTTCGTTGTCCAACTCTTTGACTGCCTCGTCTTTTTCAAGACTGGCCAAAGCATTCTCGTCGGAAACAACACCGTTTGATGTGGCCATTTTCATGATGCGACTAACCAAATTACCAATACCGTTGGCCAAGTTCGCGTTATAGGACTGCTTAAATTGCTCGATACTGAACGGCGAATCCTCAAACGGCGACAACTCGCGCAACACGAAATATCGGAGCGCATCTGTGCCAAATTCGGCCACGATGTCATATGGATTAATCACATTACCGAGACTCTTGCTCATTTTGACCCCTCCGGGACCGGTTACGAAACCGTCGATCACAATAGTATGAGTTGGCGTTAGCCCAGCCGAGATCAACATAGCTTGCCACATTGCTGACTGCTGGCGCAAATTGTCTTTACCACAATATTGCACTGGTGCACCGCCGACCCAAAACTTTTCAAACTGCTCAGTATTCTCCGGCCAACCCAAAGTTGAAATGTAATTTACCAAAGCGTCGAACCAGACATACATCACCTGCTTGTCATCACCAGGTACCGGCACGCCCCAGGGCATCTTGCTGGCCAAACGTGAAATACTGAAATCCTCCAACCCGCGACCGACAAAAGCTTTTATTTCATTGAAACGGCTATCGGGCACGACAAATTTAGGATTTTTCTCATATAAATCGAGCAAAGTTTTCTGAAATTTGGAAAAACGGAAGAAATAGTTTTCTTCATCAATAAGTTCGATTGTAAGATGTGGGTGAAGTGGACATTTTCCGTCTACGAGTTCTGAATCGGTCTTTTCCAGCTCGCAACCAACACAGTATTTTATCTGTCTCTTATACACAT
>DMQX01000007.1 GCA_003455555.1 Candidatus Tayloriibacteriota bacterium | reverse complement strand
AGCCATTGCGGTAATCTTAATTATTGTTGGCGGGTATTTTTTATTCTTCAAAAAGCCGCCGTCATATCAGTTTATATCCGTTAAGCAGGGCTCTATTACCGAGTCGGTTTCTTTGACCGGAAACACGACGTCTCAACAGGCTGTTTCACTGGCTTTTGGCAGCAGTGGCACCGTATCGCAGACTTTCAGAAGTTTAGGCACGAAAGTGACCGCTGGAAAGGTATTGGCGGAGCTTAATATGAGCGACCTCGTAGCACAATTGCATAATGCGGAGGCGGGATTGGTACTGGCCAAGCAACAGGCTTCGGCTTCAAAAAATAATGTCGAGAATGTCACGGCTCAGCAGGACTCGCTGGTGAGTTCGGCCTATCAAAATTTTTTAAATTCTACTATCGAAGCTGTGCCCAAGGACCCTTCAAAGGGTTACCCGGCGCCAATCATAAGTGGCAATTATATTTTGCGTAGGGAAGGGAAAATCGACCTTCACTTTTATTATAGTACCGGCGGTATCAGCTTTGAAGTATCGGGACTAACGGAAGGCACTGGCCTAAACAATACGGTCACTTCTCAACCTATCGGTAATTCAGGTCTGTACTTGAAAGGTGTTTCGAGTCAGATCGATACGCCGGATTGGGTCATTGAGATTCCAAATAAAAAAGCCGCGAATTATCTGACAAATTATAATGCGTATCAGCAGGCTCTAGACAATCGAGACAAAGCGATTGCTGATGCGCAAGCGAGTGTCGGGGTTGATCAGTCTGCCGTATCACAAGCGCAGATAGAACAGGCGCAGGCAGGAGTTGACGGTATCTTGGCAAAGATTCAGAACGCCAAAATAGTTGCACCGATCAGCGGGACGATAACACAGTTTGATGCCAAGGTTGGGCAACTTGCGACTGCGGGCACGCCTCTAATATCAATAATATCCGATGAAGGTTATGAAGTTGACGCTGGGGTATCTGAAACGGATGTGGGAAAAATTTTAGTGGGTAACAAAGTCTCGATGGGACTTGATGCTTTCCCGAACGAGGTATTTACCGGTTCAGTGTTTTATATCGCGCCAGCCGAAACAAACACTCAGGGTGTTATCAGTTATCAGCTAAAAATAGCTTTTGATAAGCAAGATCCTAGGTTAAAAAGTGGACTCACGGCAAATGCAGATATTGAGACCAGAAATAAAGACAATGTATTGATACTTCCTCAGTATGCTATCTTGCAGAATGATTCAGGTACGTTTGTTGAGATCCTTGAGAATGGCGCGGTCAAAGATGTGCCGGTAACTTTGGGTATTCAGGATCAGCAGGGCAATGTGGAAGTGCTATCGGGGGTGACTCTCGCTGAGCAGGTTCTCAACATTGGACTAAAAGTAAAATGATCGAGATAAAAAATTTACAAAAAGTTTACGAAGATGAGGGTGAAACTTTAACCCAAGCTTTGCGTGATGTGACACTTTCGATCAACAAAGGCGAGTTTGTGTCCATCATGGGTCCGTCTGGTTCGGGCAAGTCGACACTTCTGCATATTTTGAGTTTTTTGGATCGGCCGACCGGTGGCTCTTATAAATTCCAAGGAAAAAGTATTGATGATATGAACGATCATGAACTTGCCCGTGTTCGAAATTCAGATATGGGTTTCGTTTTTCAGTCATTCAATCTGCTCTCGCGATTGACTGTTTATGACAATGTCGAGATACCTTTATTGTATTCTGACATCACTCCGGCGAAACGCTTCGAGCGTATAAAAGAAGCGGTTGATTCAGTCGGTCTTGCAGACAAGATGTACAGTGAGGCAGGCAGACTTTCTGGCGGACAAAAACAGCGCGTAGCCATCGCCCGCGCACTGGTGACAGATCCAAATGTCATATTTGCCGACGAGCCGACCGGCAACCTTGATTCCAAATCCGGTTTGCAGATCATGGAAATATTGGAAATGCTGAATAATAAAGGACGCACGGTTATTTTGGTCACCCACGAAACTCAAACCGCAGAGTTTGCCAATCGCATAATCAAAATAAAGGACGGTTTGGTCGAAAGTGATAACGCGATTGTGGCCAAACGCAGTCACTCCGCTAATTTAAAATAGTATGTTATTTCGAGATGCATTTAAAACTTCAACTCGCAGTCTGACGCACGGCAAAATGCGCTCTATTTTGACCATGCTTGGTATTGTGATCGGCATCGCCTCTGTGATTATTTTGATGTCGATAGGACAATCTGCTCAGGACTTGATCTTGGGGCAAGTTCAAGGAATCGGCTCCAACCTTGTTATCATTACTCCTGGGGCACCAAGCGGTAAGGGATTTTCGCCGCCCGCCTCGGCTCAGGGAATAATTATTACGAGTCTGGTAAATCAGGACGTCGATTCACTGGAGCGGGAGCCTTCCATAAACGCGGCCGCACCTATGGTCAATGGGCAAGCGGAAGTTGTATACGGAAATAATAATAAGACGGTCAGTTTTCAGGGTGTCTCAGCCAGTATGTTCGTGGTCAGAAATCTGGCTATAAGCCAAGGATCATATTTCACAAAGGGGGATGTGGATTCAGGAAGTCATGTGGCCATAATCGGTCCAGATATCGCCAAGACGCTTTTTGGCGCATCCTTGAATCCTCTAAATAAGACCATCAGACTGAAAGATGTTTCGTTCCGGGTGGTCGGCGTTTTGGAAAAAGGCGGAACCGGAGCATTCGGCGTCGATCAGGGCAACGTTATTATTATTCCGATTACCGTCGCACAAAAACAGCTGCTCGGAATCTCGCACCTTAATACCATTTTGGTGCAGGCCAATGACAGCTATGATATTAATTTTGTAAAATCGCGCATAACTTCGGCATTGCGACAGGATCATGGCATAACTGATCCAAAAAAAGACGATTTTAATATACAAACCCAAGAAGATATTCTCTCGATCTTGGGTACGATCACCTCGGTTTTGACTATATTTTTGGCAGCGATAGCATCGATATCACTCATCGTTGGAGGCATTGGTATCATGAATATTATGCCTGTCTCTTATACA
>DMQX01000044.1 GCA_003455555.1 Candidatus Tayloriibacteriota bacterium | reverse complement strand
GACCGCAATGCGTACGAAGCAGAGGTCAATTTGTTGGGAGTAGCAGGCGGGATATTTCCGTTCACTGTAGACCTCCAATTTGCCACCAGCGGCGAGTCTGTTTTGACCAGCAGTATGGAAGTCACGAAGCTCAAAAATGGCAACGATTCGGGCCAAAAGAGCGCCTCAGAATTTTACCTTAATATCGGTATCTTATTGCTGATAATTTTACTCTTAATTCTTATAGGACTTGTCCTTTACCATATTTATAAGAGATTTTTGTCTGATAAAAATAAAAACACGTAATAGAGCCATATTTTTCATATTCTTATCCACAGTTTTGCTTAAAATAAGCAGTTTTTGTCCTATAAGGGTGATATAATAAATAGATTAGTAATTATCGGATATCCAATATTCAATCTCGAGTACACGATATCCCCATAGTTTTAAAGGTATTATGGAAAAATTAGGTGATTTGATAACACTGCGGGAGGCATCAAAAATATCAGGCTATAACTTCGATTATTTGGGTTTTTTGATACGCTCAGGCAAATTGAATGGTCGCAAAGTTGGCCGCAATTGGATGACCACGACTGTCGACGTAAAGTACTATCTTGAACACTCAGTAATGTTGCCAAAAGTCACCAAAAAACCAGTCACCTTTAAAGTTTCGGTGGTTATAGTTTTTATCTCCGTGATTGCCACGCTCGGAGCTTTTTATGCCTACTCGGTTATCTACCAAAATGCCTACGATCAAGCTACTGCGACAAATAGCAAAATAAGTAAAACAGTAACCAGTCAACTAGATCAGTAGAAATCGATCGATGAGTAATTTTAAAAATAATCAAAAAAATAAAATCACACGAACCGTTCTAGGGCTTGTTGTGGTGCTCACGATTTTTATTTTTTCTTATGCTGTTGCACCGCTCTCATCTTTCGCTACCATAAACAAGCAAATAAATTATCAAGGTAAGCTGACCACACCATCCAGCATTGCGGTTGCTGACGGTAATTACAACATGACCTTTGGTTTGTACACTGCTGCATCCGGCGGCAGTCCGATCTGGACTGAATCTTTTTGTTATTCACCTGACAATGGAGTAACTTGCAACGGCACAGGAGCTGATCAGCGCGTACCGGTCGCGAGCGGACTTTTTAGTACAATGCTCGGCAGTGTGCATTCGTTGGTTGGAATTGATTTCAATCAAACACTTTATTTGGGTGTAAAAATTCAGGGAGCAAGTTCAACTCCATCAGCTGAACTGGAAATGACTCCGCGCAAAATTATTGGTTCTGTGCCTTCAGCTTTTGTTGCTGATACTTTGCAAGGGCTGACTCCTAGTAGTTTTTTCCGAACTGATGCCGCTAACTCAACTACCTCTACTTCGACTTATTTGTCAGTTGCTCAAAGCGGCGTCGGTAAGATTGCTGAATTTTTCGGACCCGGCGCTGCTTCCGCCTTCACTATCCTCTCGAACGGTTTCGTCGGTATTGGCACAACCACGCCATTTACCAATCTTTCCGTAGTAGGCAACGAATTCCTTAGCGGAAATCTAACCGCGGCTTCTTTTATAAAATCCGGCGGCACTTCATCTCAATTTTTGAAAGCTGACGGCAGTGTGGATTCGACCGCCTATGTCAGCACGACTAGTGTCGCATCTTTGTACGTGCCGTATTCTGGTGCTACCGGTGCTGTTGATCTAAACAACAAAGCACTTTCAAACCTCAGCACTTTGAGTGTCGGTTCTGCTACCGCACCAACTGGAGGTGTGGCTTATTTTAACGGCAACGTCGGCATCGGGACGACCGGGCCGTTGGCAGCACTTGATGTTTTATCAGCAAATGTCAATACGAGTTCAAACGGCAATGTCTTAATAAGGTCAAACGATAGTGCATCGATTGATAAAGGTGGGCAACTTAGTTTGGGAGGATATTACACAGGGACAAGTGGGGTCACAACTTTTGGAACTATCGCGGGACGAAAAGAAAATAACACTAGTGCAAATTATAATGGTTATCTATCCTTTGGAACAGCCTCGGTAATCACGGGGTCAGTAGCTGAAAAAATGAGAATCACCAGCACAGGCAACGTTGGCATCGGTACCACTTCACCGATCTCTACACTTTCAGTCAGGGGTACCGCCGGAACAAACCCATTCACCATCGCTTCATCCACCAACTCAAACCTTTTTGAAATTAATCAGGCCGGCGCGATTTTGGTTGGCAATACCGCCGGTTCCGCCGGACAAATTTTACAGACGAACGGCACAACCGGTGTGCCGACCTGGGTTACCGCGTCAGCAGGAGAAACAAACCATCTCTTACTTGGCTCCGGTTTTCTATACACCGCCACTTCAACTGATGGAATCAAAGCCGCATATTTCACCGCTACCTCAACAACCGCCACTTCAACTTTTGCCGGAGGTCTAACTGTCGGTACTTCAAAATTTGTAGTGCAACAGGGAGGCAACGTCGGTATTGGCACAGTATCTCCTACACATAAGCTGGATATTGTCGCAGGAACACTAGATTCTACCCAGAATGCCCTATCTCTAACAGGCACATTGAACTCGACTGATGTGGCACAAACAGGAGTGAATATAAGTATTGTGGGTTCAGGTGCCGGATCGGTCGCCACCCAAAATGCTTTAAGTGTATCACTCACTGCTGGTTATACTGGGTCCGTTGGCACAAATGTGGTCAATGCTACAAATTTCTCGGCAGGGACAGGAGCAGATTTTACAGCCTCTCTAAGGAATTCAAGTTTTAACGCGGTTTCAAGAGGGACGACTGTCGGGGATAACGTAGGAGGTAGTTTTGTTGCGCGGGGAGGGAACGTGAACGTGGCCTTATTTGGACAAGCGGTTATTACTAAAAACTCTGCGACAAATGTTGGCGTCGTTGGTATGGGACTAAACGGCGGAAGCTCTCCAATTCAAGTGGGAGGATACTTTGCAACAGCGTCGGCAAAACCGAATTTTGAATCTTCTGCATTGATAGCAGACAATGGTTCGCAAACAAACCCAATTCTTCTTTTAAGAGATAACGGAACGACTGTTTTTAGTGTGATTGATGGTGGTAACGTCGGAATAGGAACAACAACCCCGGGACAAACACTGACTGTAGTTGGGACCACGGATTCCACTCTCGGTTTCTACAACAACGGCGCATTTTTTGGAATAGCCACTGGCACAAGAAATTTCCTCATTGGCTACAACACTCGTGCGACGACTACTGCTAATACAGGTTATGATAACTTTTTTGTTGGATCTAATTCAGGCCAAAATAACACCACGGGTGGTTATAACAATTTCCTGGGCTTGAATGCTGGTTCCTCGAATACGTCCGGCCTTCAAAATAATTTTTTCGGAGTCAATGCTGGTCTAGGCAACACTACTGGTTACAGCAATGAGTTTATTGGTAGTAATACTGGATCTAAAAATACTATTGGCGCAGCGAATGTTGTTATTGGTGACAATGCCATGAAAAATTCGGTTGGTTCAGCTGGAGAATATTCACGTAACACCATAGTTGGTTATGGTGCCGGAACTACTTTTTCCGGATCTCCCTATAGCAACAATTCGCTCTTTGGCTATCAGGCAGCTTTAGGTATCACCACCGGCACTCAGAACCTGATGCTCGGTTATAATGTTGGTACAACAACCACCACAGGCTCGAACAATATTCTAATTGGTTCTGTCCTGGCTCGTTCCGCTTCTGATTCTAATTTCTTAAACATCGGCAACGCAATTTATGGAGATTTGAGTACCGGCAATGTTGGGATTGGGACGGTGAGTCCAGGCACAAAACTGGAAGTGGCAGGTACAGCTAGCTCGACTGGATTGCAGGTAAATGGAAATGGTGTGATTACAGGTAGTTTGAATGTAGGATCATCGGGCACTACTGGCAACGTGCTTTCAATTACAAACTCAATCGGAACTTATACATTAAATAATTATTCATTAACAACACCGTC
>DMQX01000049.1:1137-10353 GCA_003455555.1 Candidatus Tayloriibacteriota bacterium | reverse complement strand
GTATAAATAAATAAACTTACAACAGCTTTTTGAATTTCTGACGCCACGGAAAATGACACTCGAATATCGAATTTTTCATCTATCTGGATTTGGGGTGAAGGAACATTGTCTTTGTTCAGGATAGCGATTTCAGAGATGGATACATCCTTGTCTTTTTCTTTTGTGTAAGTAACTGCTCCCTGATTTAATTGATTGTTGTGAAGATAAAAGTCTATTACTTCCTTAACGGCTCCGCTCTTTACGACCTGGCCTTTATTGAGAAGCAGACACTTGCTGCAAAGTTGCTGTATTGCGGCCAGATTATGGCTGACAAAAATAATTGTTCGCCCTTCTTTTTTTGTTATCGAATCCATCTTCTCAAGACATTTTTTCTGGAACTCTGCATCGCCGACAGCAAGGACTTCATCGATGATTAGGATGTCCGGTTCCATGTGGGCGGCAACCGAAAAGGCGAGTCGCACGTACATGCCGCTTGAATAACGTTTGACCGGTGTATCCAAAAATTGCTCAATACCCGCAAAAGCTACAATTTCATCAAATTTACCAGCGATCTCCTTTCGGGTCATTCCCAAAATCGCACCGTTAAGAAAAATGTTGTCTCGACCGGATAGTTCCGGATGAAATCCGGTGCCAACTTCAAGAAGGCTACCAACGCGACCTTGTATTTTTATTTCACCTTCAGTGGGTGGCGTGATCTGCGACAGTATTTTAAGCAGGGTTGATTTACCAGCACCGTTACGTCCGATAATGCCAAGCACTTCACCTTTTTTTATTTTAAAATCAACACCGCGCAAAGCCCAAAACTCTTCTTTTGTGCTCATTCCAACAACGCTCTTAGTTTTTTGTTTGATGAATTTGAAAGGATTTTTGAGTATGTTCGTTATAACATCGCGCAAAGTAACATAACCACCTCTTTGGTGGGTAATGTTATATTTTTTTCCGATTTTTTCGGCTGAAATTACAATTTCCTTTTCCATGTGTTTATATGATGTCGGCAAAAAAACGTTCAGTTTTCTTGAATGTTATCGTTCCTATGGCCAATATGATGACCGATGCGCTAAATGAGATCAGTATAAGTAACCAGTTGATTGGTGCGGTATGGAGGAAGGCTGCCCGCGCGGTTTGAATAACGCCGGACATTGGATTGAAGGCCAGTATCCAGGAATATTTCCCCGCAATACTTGAAGAATATATGACTGGTGTAACGAACATAAATAGTTGGATGAAGTAAGGTAGGATGTATCGTACGTCTCGGTATTTGACGTTGATGGATGCCAAAAAAAGTCCTCCGCCAAGAGCGGCCATGAATGTTATTAATAGAAGCAAAGGCAAAAGTAGAATTCCTTCTACACTGGGAATGAATTGATAATAAATCATCAAGCCCACCAGGATGATTGCGGCAATGGCAAAGTCCACAAGTTTAGTAATCACTGTTGAGATTGGTAGGATCAAACGTGGAAAGTAAACTTTGGTGACAATTGATTGGTTGTTAACAAGTGCACTACCTGTATCAGAAAGCGCATCCGAGAAAAATTGCCAGAAGAGAAGACCAATATACACAAAGATGGGGTAAGGTACGTTGTCGGAAGGCACGCCGGCTAATTTGCCGAAAAATAAGCTAAACACGACCATGCTCATCAAAGGTTGGAATAGAGCCCAGGCGATGCCGATAAAAGTTTGCTTATATCGAACCTTAAAATCACGCCAAGTAAAAAAGTAGAGCAGTTCACGGTGTCCCCAGATTTCCTTAAAATCCTGCAAACTAAGCGTTTTTTTGGGCCGGATGACCGTGGTCAGACTAGAAGATGACATACACTCTATCCTATCTTTATTTGCGACTTTTCTCAAGTGTGGCTAAACTTTTTGGCACGTGATATAGTTTTCCCATTAATTAAATATCATTTATGACACTCAACCGCTCACTTTTTTTTACGACTATTGGCCTTTTGTTCGCGGTGCTGTTCGTGCCGCTCTTCGTCAATAACTCGCTGTTCTTTCCGTTTATAACCGGCAAGAACTTTGCTTTTCGGATCCTGGTTGAGTTGGCCACGCTGGCCTGGGTTATTTTGATGCTGCGCGACAAAACCTACCGGCCAAAAATAACTTGGCTTTCGATCGTTGTGACGGCTTTTGTTTTGATCGTCGGAATTGCTGACGCCTTTGGCAGTAATCCGATTAAGAGCTTTCTAAGCAACTTCGAACGTATGGAGGGATGGATCACTTTGGCTCATTTGCTAGCGTATTTCCTGGTGATCACCTGTGTGCTGCGTACCTGGACTTTGTGGCAAAGATATTTTCAAGCCTCTCTCGTGGTCAGTGCGATCGTTTGCATATATGGTTTCATGCAGTTAGCTGGTACCGCGGCTATTCACCAAAGTACCTCCCGACTCGATGCGAGCTTTGGCAACGCGACTTACTTGGCGGTTTATATGCTGTTCCATGTCTTTATTGCGTTAATTTTACTGGTTAAACGCCGCAAGGAGCCGGAAGCTTATATGGCTTGGTACAAAGACGTCTATGTTTATGTTTACGGCGTCATGGTCATTGTACAGTCGATGATCCTATTCTTTACCGCAACTCGAGGTTCGATCCTCGGTCTTATTGGTGGTCTGATCATGTCGGCGATCTTGGTGGCAATAACTGAGCGGGAATCAAAGACTGTGCGAAAAGTTGCCGTCGGCATTCTGGTGGTGATCGCGGCACTGATCGGACTGTTTTTCTTGACTAAAAATACGGCTTTTGTCCAACGCAATGAAGTGCTTTCTCGTTTCTCGTCGATATCGTTGTCAGACAACACGACGAAGTCACGTTTCTTTATTTGGAATATGGCCTGGAAGGGAGTTACTCAGGATCCGAAACATTTCGTGATTGGCTGGGGACAGGAAAGTTTCAATTATATTTTCGCTCAATATTATGATCCTCGCATGTATGCGCAGGAGCAATGGTTCGACCGATCGCATGACGTCGTTTTTGATTGGCTGACCCAGGCTGGCATGCTCGGATTGTTGGCGTATCTTTCGATATTCGGATTTACCCTATTCTGTACCTGGAAAAAATCTAATTTCTCGCGTCTGGAGAAAAGTCTGATCACTGGTTTGCTGGCCGGCTATTTCTTCCACAACTTGTTTGTGTTCGATAATATTACGAGCTACATATTGTTCTTCATAATATTGGCTTACGTTGATGTTTTCTCGTTGTTCGCGCCGGCCTGGGGCGTAACGGCTGTAACCGCTGGCACAAAAACAGAGAACGAGGCGAAGCCGATATCTCCCGCATTTCAATATGCTGGCATGATCCTGGCCGGCGCGCTCTTCATTGGAATTTTTTACCAATACGACTACAAACCTATTGTCGCAAACTTAACACTGATCAATTCCTTAACGCAAACCCAGGTCGCTGCAGCCTCCGCAGATGCCCAACCTTCTATCGTTTACACTAAAGACAATGTTGATAATTTCAAAAAGGTGATTGCTTATAATACGATCGGCCTTTACGAAGCCAGAGAACAACTTTTTGAGATCGCCGCAAAGGCGACGAGCGGCAGTACCGATCAAAGTGTAAAGCAGGACTTGGTAAATTTGGCTGAAACACAGATCGATCAGCAACTAAAAGAAACTCCAAATGATGTTCGATATTATGTACTCGGCGGGGTATTCTACCAAAATATTGGTGACCTCAATCATGCACAGACCCTTTTGGCCAAGGCTGAAACGCTTTCACCAAGCAAACAGTCCTTGCTGTTCGTTTTGGGTTCAAATGAATTTGCTTTGAAGCAATACACCGATGCTCTAGCTATTTTTAAGAAAGCATATGAGCTGGACACGACCTATGATGAAGCAAAAAAACTTTATGCACTTGTCGCTGTGTATGTTGGTCAGGACAAAATAGCATCCGATCTTTTTGGTCCTGGACCGATCATGGATCCAAGGTTCCTCGCGGCCTATAAAGGCACAAAACAATATGATCTGATGATCGCTTATTTGGAAAAAAATGCAGCCCTGAACACATCCGATCTTCAAGCAGAGATCCAGGCCAAAGTTGCCTTGGC
Organism: Candidatus Tayloriibacteriota bacterium; assembly: GCA_003455555.1. Classification (GTDB taxonomy): domain Bacteria; phylum Patescibacteriota; class Minisyncoccia; order Phycocordibacterales; family UBA11359; genus UBA11359. The sequence continues at coordinate 6,305 of DMQX01000049.1, read as the reverse complement.
GGCTGGCTATGTCACGATTAATAATCGCACCAAAGCGGTGTCGACATTGCTAAGTATCAAAACCATGACCTCTGACCCGTCGGTCGCAACTCAGATCGATACCTTGGTCAAAGCCATCAAGGCCGGCAAGAATCCTTTTGAAGCTCCGATCACGGCGGCTACAACCACAAAATAAATGTGCGTTGACAGTCATCTCTTGGCGAGGGTATAATATACCTTGTGAGTGCTTACGAGTGTAAGCTTTATAACAAATGTAAACGTAATAGTCTGCCCCGGCAGACTTTTTGCGTTCTTGGGGAAAGGTTGGAAAATATCGCAGCGACTATGCTATACTCAAAGTATTGTTTCTAGTGTTGGTCGTCGGTTGCACTCACTTATTTACATTTGTTGGAGCTTGCCCCGCCGACCAACTCTGGACGTAATAAAAAAGCGGCGCGCGTAGCTGCGCCGCGCTTCCCATCTATGAATATTCAGGAAAACGTGTTGTTGGCGCCTTTTACGACGTTTCGAATTGGCGGAGCGGCGCGTTTTTTTGTGCGTGCGCAAAATGTGGTTGATGTTGAGTTAGCCATGCGTTTTGCTCATGAAAAAAAACTCTCGGTTTTTGTGCTCGGTGGTGGTTCAAATATTTTAATTTCTGATCTGGGTTTTAACGGCCTAGTCATAAAAAATGAGATCAGAGGTATTGCAGAAGAGGCGGTTGGCGACAGTGTTAGATTGATTGCCGGAGCGGGCGAGGACTGGGATGGTTTTGTTAAATATGCCGTCGAGGAAAAAGGTTTGTATGGACTGGAGAACCTTTCGCTTATTCCTGGCACGGTCGGAGCCACGCCGGTTCAAAATGTCGGTGCCTATGGGACTGAAGCCAAAGACACAATTGAATGGGTTGAAGTTTACAATTCAACAACAAAGATGATTGAAAAGCTGATTGGCGCCGACTGTCAATTCGCTTACCGTGATAGTATTTTTAAACACGAGCGCAAAGGGAACGTGATCTTGCGCGTCGCTTTTTTGCTTAAGAAAAACGGTAAACTTTCGACCGATTATAAAGACGTGAAAAAATATTTTGAAGAGCGTAGTGCCGAGCCGTCACTTTGTGGGGTCCGTAATGCGATTGTCGAGATTCGTACAAACAAATTGCCCGATGTTTCCAAGATCGGCACGGCCGGTTCCTTCTTTAAAAATAAAACGATTTTAAAAACTGAATACCAGAAACTTTTAGAAAAATATCCGCTCTTGCCAGCATTTCCAGTTGATGAGACTCGGGTCAAAATTCCAACAGCTTGGATTTTGGACAATGTGTGCGGCTATAAAGGACTGACCCGTGGCAATGTCGGAGTCTATCAAAATCAGGCACTTGTTTTGGTTAATTTTGGACAAGGAACGGCCGAGGAGATTAAAAGTCTAGCCGACGAAATGGCCTCTTGTGTCAAAGAAAAAATGGATATTTCAATTTCGCCCGAAGTCGAATATATATAGTCTTTTGCTGTTAAAATGGCGCTTTTGTGCTAATATACCTCCATGTTTTCATTAAATACACTATTTAAAAATCGGAATGCCAAACAGACAGAGGCGCTACTCCCGATCGTCAAAAAGATCAATGACCTCGAGAAGGATTTTGAGGTGCTCGACGCTGACAAATTGAAGGCCAAAACCCTTGAATTTAGGGCTCGTTTGACTGGCGCTGGTGATAAAAAACCTGAATCTCTCGACGATATTTTGCCTGAAGCTTTTGCTGCGGTTAGGGAAGCGGCAAAACGCACACTCGGCCAGCGTCATTTCGATGTGCAACTGATCGGAGGTATGATGCTTCACAAAGGCAAGATTGCTGAAATGAAAACCGGTGAAGGCAAAACTTTGGTGGCGACTTTGCCGGCATATCTAAACGCGCTTGAAGGCAAAGGCGTGCATGTTATTACGGTCAACGATTACCTTTCTCGTCGTGACGGTGTTTGGATGGGTCAGATCTATGACGCACTCGGTCTATCAGTCGGAGTCATAACTCACGACACTTCATATCTTTACGACCCAAAGCATAAAGAAGAGGACAAAGAACGCGATCAGATTGCTTCCTTCAAAATAATGTATGATTTCTTGCGACCCTCAACTCGTCCGGAAGCATACGCCGCGGATATTACTTATGGCACTAACAGTGAATATGGTTTCGACTATCTGCGCGACAATATAGAATATCAGGTTAAAAATATCCGTCAGCGCAATTTTCATTATGCCCTGGTCGACGAGATCGACTCGATCCTGATCGATGAGGCTCGAACACCGCTCATTATTTCCGCGCCATCAGGCGATTCAGAAGACCTTTATGCAAAGTTTGCCTCCTTGGTCAATAAATTAAATATTGACGAAGATTATACTGTTGATGAGAAGTTCAAACAGATTCAACTGACTGACGATGGCATTACCAAAGCGGAAAAATTGCTCGGAATCGATAATATTTATACGGACAAAGGCATTAAATATGTGCATCATTTGGAAACGGCTGTTAGGGCCAAAGCACTTTATCATCTCGATAAGGAATATGTAGTGCGCGAAGGTGAAGTAATAATTGTCGATGAGTTTACTGGACGTTTGCAGCCAGGCCGTCGCTGGTCAGATGGTTTGCATCAAGCAATCGAAGCCAAAGAAGGTGCTAGAATCCAGAAAGAATCACGCACCTATGCGTCGATCACATACCAGAACTTTTTTCGCATGTACAAAAAGCTGGGCGGCATGACCGGTACAGCTGTAACTTCGTCCGAAGAATTTTTTAAAGTTTACAACTTGGATGTCGTGGAAATCCCGACCAACATGCCAATTGCCCGTGCTGATAAAATTGATCTCATCTTTCAGACTGAATCCGGTAAATTTCGAGCGATTGCCAAAAAAATTAAGGAAATAAATGAAAAGGGTCAACCTGTTTTGGTTGGTACAGTTTCAATCGAAAAGAACGAGGTGCTGTCTCAGTATTTGAAGCGCGAAGGGGTGATTCATGAAATCCTGAATGCCAAGAACCACGAACGAGAAGGTGAGATTGTTGCGAACGCCGGTAAAAAAGGCTCTGTGACTATTGCCACTAACATGGCCGGACGAGGTGTCGACATCAAGCTCGGTGGCGCGATGGCTACTAAAGAATTGCATGATGAAGTTAAAGCGGCTGGCGGACTTTTTGTGCTTGGCACCGAACGTCATGAAGCTCGTCGTATCGACAACCAGTTGCGAGGCCGTTCCGGTCGCCAGGGCGACCCCGGCGAAACTCAATTCTTCGTTTCCCTTGAAGATACGTTAATGCGTGTTTTTGCGCCAACCTACATCAAGACCATGATGAACAAGTTCGGTATTCCCGAGGATCAACCGATCGAGACACGCTTGATTTCTCGGGCTCTTGAAAGTGCCCAGACCAAGATCGAAGGCTTCAACTTTGATGCCCGAAAGCATGTACTCGAATACGATGACGTCATGAGTTACCAGCGTAAAATTGTTTATGGACGCCGACGTGCTGCTCTACTGGCGCAAGGGGAAGAATTAGCTCTGCTTATTGATGAAATTTTTAAGGATGCAGACGAGGAATTTAAAAAAAATCTGGAAGAAAAAAAGAAAACTTTGAGCGTGGAGCAATTTTATAAGTCAGCCCGCACGCTCTACTTGCAGACTATTGATATGTTCTGGATGGAACATTTGGAAGGTATGGAATATATGCGTAGCTCGGTCAGTTTGCGCTCTTACGGCCAGCGTGACCCTTTGGTTGAATATAAAAAAGAAGGTTTGACCATGTACAAACAAATGGAACAAAGTGTCGTCGAAGAAATGTTTCGACAAGTACCGCATATGGGTGGGGCAGTAATTACCGTGGAAATGAAAAATTTGGAAGAAATAAAAGAAGGTGCTGAATCGCTTGGCGCCGCAGACGGTTCTTCAAAAGCTATAACTGAGAACCAGGACCATAAAGTCGGCCGAAATGAAAAAATAATTGTCATGAAGAACGGAGAAGAGAAAGAGATCAAGAGCAAAAAACTGGAGCAGTATCTAAAAGAAGGTTGGGCTGAGAAAAAGTAATCCGAAAGATATGATTATTGGCATTACAGGAACGATCGGAGCAGGCAAAGGTGCCATTGTCGACTATCTCGTCCGCAAGAAAGGCTTTACACATTATTCTATGAGCGGATTTTTGACTGAAGAGCTTCGGCGACGCAATCTGCCACTACTCCGCGAAAATATGCACTTGGTCGCAGATGAGATCAGAAAAGAACACGGACCTGGTTATCTGGTGGAGTTTCACCTCGACAAAGCACATGTTACCGGCAATAACACGGTCATAGAATCTATCCGGTCGCTCGGTGAAGTTGAGGCGCTAAAAAAAGAGCCAAACTCTATATTGTTGGCTGTTGACGCTGACGTAAAAACTCGATATCAGCGTATTTTGAATAGAAAGAGTTCCAAGGATATGGTTTCATTTGAAAAATTCGTGGAGGCGGAGCAAAGCGAAAGTGTTCAGAAAGAAATTTGGGCCATGAATCTCGTTGGCTGCATGCAATTAGCAGAGTTTGTGATCAAAAATAACGGCAGTATGTCTGATCTGTATAAACAAGTTGATGCAATTTTAGAAAAAATAAAATAGATAAAAAGGCGGTTTTGTGTTAACGTATTGCTATGTTGAAAGAAACTTTAAACACAGGCGACGGCAAAGACGAACGTCTGACCCGCATAACAAAGTTGCAGTCGATAGTTGGGTCGGGTATCCAAGCTTTCCCTTCAAGATTCGAGCGGACTCATACGACCGCTGAAGCTGTGACTTTTTCGGAAAAGGCGACTCTGCGAAATGCTGACGAAGTTTTTGCTGGTCCAACCAAAAATATCAGGGTGGCAGGCAGGATCATGACTTTCCGCGAACACGGCAAGATCGCTTTTGCTAATATTCAGGATTCTTCCGGACAGATTCAGATCTGTTTCAAATTCGAAGTTATTGGTGAGAAAATATTTAAATTCTTACTGGACGAAGTTGATCTTGGGGATTTCATTGGCATTGTCGGTGAGCCGTTCATGACCAAGCAGGGCAAGCTGGCTATTCTGGCTGCTGAATTTGTTTTTCTCGGTAAAGCACTTCGTCCATTGCCGGATAAATTTCACGGATTGGAAGATACGGAAATAAAATATCGCAAGCGTTACCTAGACCT
>DMQX01000049.1:0-1061 GCA_003455555.1 Candidatus Tayloriibacteriota bacterium | reverse complement strand
TACCTAGACCTTATTGCCAATCGCGAGACGCTGGATCGTTTTTTAATCCGTTCAAAGATCACTGAAGGGTTGCGTCAGTGGCTCTTAAAAAAAGATTTTGTCGAAGTGGTCACCAGAACACTTCAGCCTCAAGCTGGGGGGGCGGTAGCGAAGCCTTTTATCACTCACCATAATGCGCTTGATGTTGATTACGCTTTGCGCATAGCGCCTGAACTGGATCTTAAAATGGCGGTTATTGGTGGCCTTGAAAAAGTTTTTGAATTTGCCATCGATTTCCGCAATGAAGGCATGGACCCGAGTCATTTGCAGGAATTTCAGATGCTTGAATGGTATGCGGCCTATGAAAACATGGATACGAACATGATATGGACCGAAGCGATGCTTCAGGAGGTGATCCCGAAAGCTTTGGGTAAATCCACTTTTACCGTGTATGACAAAAAAGGCAATGCTCATGAAGTGGATATTCAAAAACCTTTCAAAAAAATTAATTATAAAGATTTGTTGAACGAAGTTGGGGTGGATATTTTTGCCACCAAAGATGAACTGCTAAAAAAAGCTATTGCCATAGGTCTTGATAAAACCGAATCCGAAAGTCGTTCGCGTGCCAACTTGGTTGATGAGATATATAAGAAGTTGGTCCGTCCAAATCTGATCGAGCCAACCCTTATTCTGCATCATCCATCTGATTTGCTTCCTTTGGCGCGTAAAAATGACGCTGATCCGCGACTGGCTGACAGTTTTCAGCTTCTTATCGCCGGTTGGGAGGTTGTAAAAGCTTATTCTGAGCTTGTTAATCCGATCGAGCAGCGAAAAGCTTTTGAAGAACAGGCCAAGGAAAAAGCCGCAGGCGATACCGAGGCTATGGAAGTCAATGAAGAGTATCTCATTGCTATGGAGCATGGCATGCCGCCGATTACCGGTTTTGGTATGGGCATTGATCGATTGGTTGCTCTGGTTACGGGCCAAAGAAATTTGCGCGACGTCGTCCTGTTTCCATTAATGAAAAAGGAAGATGCGGGAAAAATCGAAGAGAAAGTTGAAGAGAAAGCTGAAGAAGAGGC
>DMQX01000098.1:6286-9080 GCA_003455555.1 Candidatus Tayloriibacteriota bacterium | reverse complement strand
TTTTTGTTGAATATGTATTCATTGAAGTTTGAAAAAAATAATTATGAAGTCGTTACGGCGGCAAATTCTCAAGATGCATTGAATAAACTTAAAGACGGTTTCAAGCCTGATATTTTAATATTTGATGTGATCATGCCTGGTATGGACGGTATAGATCTCTTGAGTACGGTCCGAAGTCAAAAACTCGCGGAGCAGGCGAAGTGTTTGATCCTTTCTAACCAAGGCGAAACAGCCGACATTGAACGCGCCAAGAAGATCGGTATCGACGGTTACATTGTCAAAGCAACTTCCATTCCGTCTGAAGTTGTTAAAGCCGTAGACGATATTTTATCAAAAAAATAATATGAATGATTATAAAGCGCTTCTTGAAAAATTTATAGCCAGTGTCGTCCAGCAAAATGCCTCAGACTTGCACCTGTCCGAGGGTAGACCGCCGGTCATACGTGTATCTAGTGTGCTGGTACCGCTCATGAAAGAGCAGATCTTGACTCGCGCAGACATGGAAGGCATTGCTAACGTGCTTTTGCCAAAAGAAGCGCATGATCGTTTTACGGCCACCAAAGAAGTGGACTTTTCATACAGCAACAAAACGACTGCACGTTTTCGAGGTAACGGTTTCGTCCGACAGGAAAAGCTCAGTTTCGCGCTCCGCCTCATTCCTCAAAAAATAAAAACTTTGCAGGAATTGAATTTGCCGCCGATTCTCGAATCATTCACCCAATTGGAACAAGGTTTCTTTCTGGTTGTGGGTCCTGTAGGGCAGGGCAAATCAACTACTCTTGCCGCAATGATCGAGACGATCAACCAGAATCGTTTGGAACACATCATTACCATAGAAGACCCAATCGAATATGTTTATGCAGAAAAAAAATCTATCATCGATCAACGAGAAGTTCAGATCGACGTGGCGGATTTTCATACTGGCTTACACAATGTGTTCCGACAGGATATCGACGTGGTTTTAGTTGGGGAAATGCGCGGTCTTGAAACGATTTCCACCGCCGTTACGGCCGCCGAAACCGGCCACCTAGTATTTTCGACTTTGCACACCAACGATGCGGCACAAACTATTGACCGTATCATTGACTCTTTTCCGGCCGAACAACAGGACCAAATTAGAATTCAATTGGCCGGTTCGCTATCCGGAATATTTTCTCAACGTCTTATTCCTCGAATTTCTGGCGGACTTATTCCGGCTTATGAACTCTTGATAAACAACAATGCTGTTTCCAACTTGATCCGCAAGAGTCGCACGCACGAGATCTCCAGCGTGATCGAGACCAGTTCGGAGCAGGGCATGATCGACATGAACCGTTCTTTGGCTGACCTGGTCCAGCGCGGTGAGATCACCATAGAAAATGCTTACCAGCATTCACGTAATCCAAAAACTCTGGAAAAAATGATTTAATTTTATGCTCTTTAATTACAAAGCAGTTTCAAATACAGGTGAAGCAAAAAGCGGCGCAATCGAGGCGGTCAACGTCGATATTGCTATTAATTCTCTGCAACGTCGCGATCTCATAATATCCTCGATACACCCTGCGGATCAACCGAATAGTATCCAAAAATATTTTAGCTTCCTAAGCCGGGTAAAAAACAAAGATGTGGTGATTTTGTCCCAGCAGATCTCCACCCTTTTTGAGGCTCAGGTGTCGGCGTTAAAAGTTTTCCGGTTGCTCGCTACCGAAACCGAAAGCCCGGCTCTGGCAGCTATACTCAATCAGGTAGCGGACGATTTGCAGGCGGGTAGTTCGATTTCCAAAGCCATGGCCAGACACACAGAGGTATTCTCGCCCTTTTATGTCAGCATGGTAGTTTCCGGAGAGGAGACCGGACACCTCGATGAAGTCTTCATTTTCTTGGCCGAATACCTGGATCGCTCCTATGCCATGACCTCCAAGGCGCGCAATGCCCTTATATATCCGGCTTTTGTGGTCATTACTTTCATTGCCGTCATGGTCCTGATGCTTACCATGGTTATTCCAAAGATCAGCGATATTCTGCTCGCTTCCGGACAGGATATACCGCTGTATACAAGGGTAGTTCTCGGTTTCAGCACGTTCTTTGTTAATTATGGAATATTCCTGCTGGTTGCTGTGGTGGTGGGCGCTCTACTTTTGTTTAAATATGTTCGTACGAAAACTGGTCATCTCGCAATGGATAAATTTAGAATCTCGATCCCGTTCGTTGGTGATTTCTACAAAAAACTATATTTGGCACGTATCGCTGACAGTCTTAGTACATCATTGGCCAGCGGTATCACGATGGTCCGCTCGCTCGAGCTCGCGGGCGAAGTCGTGGACAATGAAGTCTATAAAAGAATTTTGAATGAGACGGTGACTGCCGTTAAAGGTGGTGCGTCGGTTTCGGATACGATGGCAAAATATCCGGAAATACCGGGTATCATCGTGCAGATGATAAAAGTTGGTGAAGAAACCGGTGAATTGGGTGCTATCCTCAAAACTATGGCCAAGTTTTATCGTCGAGAGGTAAATGGTGCGATGGAAACTTTGGTCAGTTTGATCGAGCCGGTCATGATCGTCTTTTTGGGTTTGGCGGTCGGTGTTTTGTTGGCCTCGGTGCTGATTCCGATCTACAACGTCGCTTCAAGCGTGTAGTTGTAGTCTAGAGTTATCCACAGGCTGTTTGTTGTTGTGTATAAATAGAGTATAATATTAGGATAAGTTTATTATTAGAAGTTATCATTAAACATAATGAAAAGAAATAAAGGTTTTACGCTTATCGAACTCTTGGTGGTTATCGCCATCATCGGTATCCTGTCCGCAATCGTATT
>DMQX01000098.1:5435-6049 GCA_003455555.1 Candidatus Tayloriibacteriota bacterium | reverse complement strand
TCCGCAATCGTATTGGCATCACTCAACAGCGCACGAGGAAAGGCTAACGATGCTAAGGTTAAGAGCCAGGTTGCTTCAAGCCGAGCTGCAGCAGAAATATATTACAGTTCCCAAAACCCAGGTAGTTACGGTACACCTACAGTAGCTTGTGACGCTGCCATGTTTGCAGATTCAACCTCGGGCATGTCAAACCTTACAAGCTCTGCTAGCTACCCATCTGGAACCACTTTTGCTTGCGGATCTAACGGTACTTCATGGGCATTCTCTGCTTCTTTGGCTACAGGCTATGCTTGCGCTGATTCAAGCGGTGTGTCTACTACAACTAGCGCAGCAGCAACAGTTAGTGTTACAGCTGATTCAAGTGGATCTCGAAACAACAAGTGTTTCTAGTCATGTAAATTGTTTTAAAGAACTACTGTTCTAAAACTCAAAAAACTCCATACCCCATGGAGTTTTTTGTTGTGCTTAATATGCTTTTGCATCACAGATAATAATGATATACTAGAGTAAATATTAACCAATTAATATAACTCGATGCAAAGAAATAAAGGTTTCACGCTTATCGAACTCTTGGTGGTTATCGCCATCATTGGTATCCTGTCCGCAATCGTATT
>DMQX01000098.1:0-5251 GCA_003455555.1 Candidatus Tayloriibacteriota bacterium | reverse complement strand
TCCGCAATCGTATTGGCATCACTAAGCGGTGCCAGGAAAAAGGCGAACGATGCACGAGTAACCAGCGAAATGGCGAGTCTACGTTCCGTGGCCGAGATTTTTGCCGCATCCAATGATGGTTATACGAACACCGCTTCTGTATCACAGCCAGATGTTACTGGCACCGTAACAAATAATTTTCTTGGTGATTCTTTTGCAGGAGGGGTTAAGGTTCTGGCCGATATTAGTAATCTTACCAAAGGTACAACCGGCTCTTATGATCACATGATATGGAGTATTGGCTCCAATTATTATGCAATTGCCGTGAAGGCGAATGCACTTATTTGGTGTGTCGACAGTTCGGGTGTTTCCAAAAAATCAACAACACCCGTCGCAGATCCTGGCAATTACTTCCTGATGGGTGCTAGTCAAGTTTATGTAATAAATAACACTCAAGTTAGCGGTAGTGCCAACGCTGTATGTGGAAACTAAGTAAATATATTTGCATATAAATTTCATGAAAAAACGAGGCTTTACTTTGGTCGAAATCATGATCGTTGTGGCGATTATCATAATTTTGGTATCTATTGCTATAGCTGCGGGTGTGTCGGCAAAAAAAGTTGCGCGCGACAATCAGCGCAAAACTGATATCCTGCTGATCCAGGTCAAGCTTGAATCATATATGGCGCAGTATGGCGTATATCCAACATCACTGGACGTGGGTTCAGACAGTTTGATCTCGAAGGGTATCATTTCTACTTCAGTTTTGCCGCATGATCCAAGTACGAAAGCCGATTATAAATATGTGCCGCTTGAGTTTTCTGGTGGCACTTGCGGAGCAAGCTATCACCTAGGCGCGGAGTTGGAGAATGACACCAAGGTTACTTCAGCTGTGCCGACCACCGGTTTGACTACATGTGCAGGTGGAACAGATTTTCCTTTTACGAACAAAACCTATGATGTAACCAGTCCAGATTCGTTTGTACACTAAAAATTATGTTTCAATTGTTCTTTTTTCTTTTTGGAGCTTGCATCGGCAGTTTCCTGAATGTCGTAATCTATCGATACAATACTGGGATGTCCATAAATGGACGGTCACAATGCTTTTCTTGCGGGCGCCAGCTGCAATGGTTCGATATGTTTCCAATCTTCAGTTTCTTGGCTTTTCGGGGTCGCTGCCGCACCTGCAAAAGCAAGATTGCCTGGCAATATCCACTGGTAGAATTTATCACGGCGATTTTGTTCCTAGCCCTTTTCTATGTCGACGGTTTTTCGATAGCGTTACCATTTGACTTGGTCGTTTTTGGTCTGCTCATTGTCATGACAGTGTACGATATCCGGCACAAAATAATTCCGGATGGATTGGTGACGATATTTGTTGTTGTCGGACTATTGAAAATGTTAGCCATCTTTTTGCAAACTGGCAATTTTTCGTTGTTAAACATTTTGGCCGGTTTTATTTTCTATATCCCGTTTTACTTACTCTGGAAAATTTCTGACGGTCGTTGGATCGGGTTAGGGGACGGTAAACTGGCCATTGGTATCGGGGCTTTTCTAGGTTTTGAGCTTGGTTTGACGGCTATTGTGGTCGGTTTCTGGACCGGTGCGATCTTTGGTGTAGCATATTTGGCCCTCCAAAAACTCGCGTCTTCTGCTTGGTTTTCACGCACAAAATTAGGATTGTTTTTTGCCCGAAATAGCCTTACAATGAAGAGTGAGCTTCCATTCGCGCCGTTCCTCATTCTGGGAATTTTGATTGTATTCTTTTCCGGCTTCGACCTTCTCCTAATCGGCTCATTTTTGCAATAGCACAATATGAAAAAAAAAGGATTCACTCTCATTGAACTCATGGTCACGGTCACAATTATGATGATCATGACGGCGGTGGTGCTTTTCAACTATAATAAATTTAATGAAAATTCGATCCTGAGTGCTTTCGCCTACGATATGTCGCTCACGATCCGTCAGGCACAGGTGTATGGTGTCGCGGTGCGCGAAACGGGGAGTGGTGCAAATGCCTCTATCAGCACTGCCACAGTCGAGAGTCTAAGTTTTAGTAGTCCTTATGGTGTCCATTTTGAAATAAATCCTGTACCGCCTGCGCCACCGTTTCTACTTTTTGCCGATAGTGGCGGGGTGAGTACTAGCTACCGAGATGGAGATCGTGTGTTTAACAAGGCTGGTGAACCCGTCGATACTGTCCTGCAGTCTTTCACGTTTCAAAGAGGTATCAAGATCAGTGGATTATGCGTGGTGCGCTATCCTGCTAGCACCTGCAATCCAGATCTAAGCAGTCCGATTATCACAACGCTCGATATCACATTTAAGAGGCCTGACCCTGAAGCGACCTTTTCAGTAAACGGAAACGACCGCGACGATACGATCAGCGAGGTTCAGATCTTTTTGAGCAACAGTGATCGTACGCTTAAGAAAAAGATCGTGGTTGATTCTACCGGTCAAATTTCAGTTCAGCCTGTTCAGGTCGGTGGCTAGTCCAAAATTATTATGAAATTTTCCGGCGCAAAAAAAACTAAAGGCTTCACTTTGATCGAGATGCTCGTGGCGGTTTTTGTTTTTAGTATCATTATGGTTATCGCAACTGGAGCGATCTTCAGTGTTATCAGTGCTAATAAAACTTCGCAAGCACTCAAGTCTGTTATGGACAATCTGAACAGTGCCCTCGACACAATGTCCAGGAATATCAGATATGGTACGACATACGACTGCGGCTTTACCGGTGCATCTCAATCGTGTTTATACGGTACGAGGTTCGCGTTTTTGGATCGACTTGGTGTCGACACAATAATTTATGACTTTAGAAAAGATTCAGGAAGCGATACTGGTACAATCTACAGGTGTGTTAATGGTTTGGCCGACGACCACTGCGTCCGTCTGACTGCTCAGGAAGTCCGAATACAAAATGTTAATTTCAATGTCGTGGGGGCCAATGATACCGAAACGGAACAACCTCAGGTTATTATGACAATTAGTGGCTATGCCCAAGCAGGTGCAAAAAAGTCCTATTTTAATATTGAAACAATGGTCGAGCAGCGAAACTTGAGTCTATGTAAAATTACCTTGCCGGCAGCAGTTCGCGCCAATTGTCCATAATATGAAAAAATCCGCACTCCAAAACAAATATGGTTTTTCTCTGATTGAGACGCTCATCGCGGTCAGTATTTTGATGATCGCTATTACCGGTCCTTTGGCTCTGGTGCAGGCTGGACTTTTCTCCTCGATCCATCAGCGCAATGAAGTGACCGCTGTGTTTCTGGCTCAAGAGGCGATCGAATATGTTAAAAGTGTTCGTGATGCAAATTCGTATACGCAATATACTACTGACCCGGTTCCTTGGCTGACGCTTCCAATTGGAGGTGATTTGCTGACTCTTTGTGCGGTGGGTTGTTATGTTGATCCTCATGCTGAGTTGCTCGACAGTGCTTTTGTTGTGGTAAAGAGCGAGGTTGGAAAAAAACTTTTAGGGCCGCTTATGGATTCTAGTACCGGGGCTTTCATCTCATACAGTTATAATGCGAGTGCTGATGTTGGTACAGGTGCTTCATTTGAAAGATTGGTTAAAATATCGCCGGTTGGCAACATTGATCCAGTTACCGGCCCTGATGAGGTAAAGGTAACGGTGACAATGAATTGGTTTGATAATGCGTTGCCTCGAAGCTATACCGTTAGCACGAATTTGTTGAACTACGAGATTGCTAAATTGGAGGATGTAACGGGTGGGGACCCTGCGGCTTCGGGGGCAATAAACGCCTCTCTTGAGGTAAATAAAAATTCCGAACAGCAATACCCGTATCTTTGTACTCTGGACTTTAGATGTGGAGTTGCAAATATTGCCACTGACGTAAATGATCCAAATAACCCATGGAACCGTGATTGGTGTCAAATATACGAGGGTGATTCTCAGATTCCCGTGTCGACCCAGCTCACTTGGCCAAATGTCTATGGTACACACACGAATAATGTGCAGTTAAACTCTACTCATACATTCTCGGCTCAATTATTTGAAAGTGATCCGATAACTGGAGCGGATACAGCTGTTGGCAGCCGAAAGACGCTGGCTCCACAAGTATATTGTCCAGATGGTGGCGGCACAGGAGGCAACCCAATGTCCATGACGGCAAACATTAATTTCGAAGCGCCTCCTGATATGACTGGCACACCGCAGACTTGCCGGCTGACCGGATTTTCATGCGGCGCAGATCCAGGCAGTGGTACATTTGTTGACGGCGGTGCGTACACTTGCAATGTGTATGATAACGGCACAGGTCAAATTGTTGTGTCTGAAACTACTACTCTTGGGGAGGGCGGATCTGGCTTCAGCCTTCCTTTGGATTTATACAGTTTCGATACCGGAGCTTTGGTTGGTACTCATACTTATTCTTCCCAGATCTGGTACGGAGGTGTGGCGGTAAGCCTAAAATCTGCTCCCATTAGCGCTGATAATACGTTTGGAGATGCTACCTGCGCTATTGTAAATGGCAATTAATTTATGATCAAAACTCACTCATTAAAACAAAAAGGCTTTACGATTCTGGTGGCGGTAGTGACCGCGGGTATTTTGCTGATCATAGCGATGTCCATCGGCGCGATCGCGCTGAAGGAGCAGGTACTGGCAACGGCTGGTAAAGAGTCCCAGACTGCGTTTTATGCCGCTGACTCCGGTATGGAATGTGCGTTATACTGGGATCAGATTAAGGGTGTTTTCGTGCCCGGTTCTACTGGGACATGGCCAAGCACAGTTACTTTTGATTGTAATAATGCTACACCGGCCATAACGACTGATACATTGGCGGACTCTACCGATAGTGGCGCTGTTATACACAGTTACAGCTTTAAAGTTCCAAAGTTGCAGGCGGGTGTTTCGGCAGAAACCTGTGCTATTGTGACAATTATAAAAACCACAAATGATAGCCGTTCCATTAATGGAGGTTTGACGCGAAATCCCTTGAAAGTCTATACAGATATTTATTCCTACGGTTATAATACATGCGATCCATCTCTACGTCGTCTTGAAAGAGGTATCGAGGCCCACTATTAATAATTACTTTTTTTCCTGACTACCATGGCTGACATCCCGAAAGAAATCCAAAAGAAATACGAAAAACTTAAAGAGGCGATATCGCGCCACGGTCATTTTTATTATGTTTTAGACGCACCTGAAATTACTGACGAGGCATATGACTCGCTCATGCGCGAGCTCGAAGCGTTGGAGCTAGAATATCCAGCGTTGATAACTTCAGATTCGCCGACTCAG
>DMQX01000099.1 GCA_003455555.1 Candidatus Tayloriibacteriota bacterium | reverse complement strand
AGTCTCGTGGGCTCGGAGATGTGTATAAGAGACAGTGATAATCTCGCACCTAGGCGGCGGACTTGGCAACCAGATATTCCAGTATGCGATCGGCCGCAAATTATCTATAAAAAATAATGACACTTTAAAACTCGATATTTCCGCCTACACAGAAAAAAATCCTAGAGCTTATGGCCTGGCGCATTTCAAAATAGTTGAGAATATTGCGACACCAGAGGAAATAAAGCGCACAAAGTTACCTTTTGGCATTTTGTCCCGGCTTTATCGAGCCTTTAAAGCAAGGATACTAAAGATCAGAAATGTTCGTTATAAACCTCGAGTTCTAAATAAAACCGGAAATGTGTATTTGAGCGGGTTCTGGCAAAGTGAAAAATATTTCAGTGATATTGCCGACACTATTCGAAATGATTTGACCCTCAAAGACCGAATGGCCTCTGCGGCTTCGTTCGCGGCAGAGGCCATCCAAAAAACACCGGTCTCGGTCTCTGTGCATGTACGCCGCACCGACTACGTCAGCGACAAATATTTTGTGACCTGCAGTCCTGAATATTATCAGACCGCAATTTCCAGACTCTCAAAACAATTGCCTGGCGGACAAGCAGACCAGATCCAACTTTTCATATTTTCAGATGACATAGAATGGGTCAAACAAAACATGCACTTTGACTACCCCATCACCTATATTTCAAACCCATCGATAATACAAGATTACGAAGAGTTGGTTCTGATGAGCAAATGTTCACATCACATTATTGCCAATAGCAGCTTTAGCTGGTGGGGCGCCTGGCTGAATCCAAACCCAAACAAGATTGTTATTGCACCGTCAAAATGGTTCAACACAAACCCGAGCACTTACCGAGACGTCGTTCCATATTCATGGATAAAAATATGATAAGTATTGTTATAGCTACAAAAAACGGCGGGCAATTTCTGCCTAGAGCCATTTCATCAATCGAAAAACAAACCGATAAAAATATCGAGGTAATAATTGTTTCTGACGGTTCAACCGACGATACAGTTAATATTGCAAAAAAATTGGCTTCAACACGACCTTTTATAAGAGTACTGGAGCTCGAAAACAATATAGGACCTGGACTAGCCCGCAACGCAGGCATAAAAGAAGCCCACGGGTCACATATAGCTCTTTTGGACGATGATGATGAGTGGTTGGATGCCGGCAAACTCGCGGGCCAAAAAAAATTCCTGGACGATCACATTGACCATGTTTTGGTCGGATCGAACGAAACCGAATTTGTAAATGAACAAAGTGAAGCGCTCTTTATATTTAAGCCTCAAAAAACCGATAGTAACATACGCTCTCGCCTGCTGATCAAAAACCAATTCATCACCTCCTCCGTAATGTTTAGAAAAGAAACTTTTGAAAAAGTCGGTTGCTTTGCAGCTATGTATCTAGCCGAAGACTATGACCTATGGCTGCGTCTAGCTCAAGCTGGAAAAATGGCTAATATTTCAGGATGCAAAACTCGCTACTATCGAAGATCTGCCGGGGCTCAGCAGAAAAATCAGCGCAAAATAAACACCATAGTACTCGCTTTGGTAAAGAAATACAAAAACTCTTTCCCGCACCCTTGGCTTGCCATGATTACGGCGTACACAAGACTGATTCGTAATTAAGACTCTGTGTCCAAAATTTTCCTCAAAACCTCTTCCGGCACTTCGTTCGGCTTTTTATTCTCGTGTTTTGACTGATCCGGATTTTCGTTACTTACATTACTAACGTTACTCACGTTATTTCGCGGAATTTGTCTTTGTGAATCAGCTTTTTTTACCTCTGGATTTTGCGCTGGTGGTTTTTGTTCGGCAGTTTTCATGTCTTTTAAAACTGAAGACAACGCATTACGCAAAGCATTCACGTTCTCGGGTTTTGGCCCCTTAGCATCATCTTTCCTGACCGGTTTTACGGAAGTGTCGGCCGGCAACAAATCCCCCTTAGCAATTGCATTCTGGATATCGGACGGCTTTATGAAGGCTTTGTTTGGACTTTGCGGGCTCAGAGATGGTTTGATATTGACCGGTTTTGAAAGTGTTGAAGGCACTGTAGGTGCTATAGGACGCGGCAAAGGGGGCTGTGGTTCAGATGGAGCTATATTTTTTTCGGCTACCTTAACGGTTTCAACAGTACGCTCAATCTTAACTTCAGCCACCCTTTCGACTGGCTTAACTTGTGGTGCAACTCTGGCCACTTCAACTTTTGAGGCTGCGGAATTTGATGGACTGGTTGCACCCAAGCCGCCGGCGACAGCACCTTTTTTAGCCGAAGGCATAGCATCGTGCCACGAACGCACTTCAGCCTCCACTTCCGCGCGTGGTCGAGCGAACACCTTGCGGGAGTTCTCCACTATCTCCTTTTTAAACGAAACGATTGGTCTATCGATCGGTGGCAAAGTGCGGGCCGAGAAAGGTTGCGAACTGATCCCATCGATCATCAATTTTAGATAGATCTGAACGAATCCGAGGTTCACCAAATCCTGAGCTTCGAAATATGGCGCAAATTCCTTCTCCAATACTTCAGCATCGAAAGCCCCGACCCGGAAAGTGATCATTGTGCCAACGTTGCCAAAAACTGCTGCACGCACCTCCTCGGGCATCTGCTCGATATATTGGTGAGCGATTGTCAGATTAAGTTTATATTTTCGGGCCTCCGACAAAATATCCGCAAAACTTTCGTTGGCGAAAGACTGGAACTCATCCACGTACAAATAGAAGTTCGGCAACTTATTAATACCTTGGGACACATCAGCACGACTCATGGCCGCCAAATAAATCTTCGTAATCAACATACTGCCGAGCAAGTTCGAGTTGGTCTCACCTACCAAACCTTTAGACAAGTTAACGATGATAATTTTTTTGTCATCCATCATCTTACGAATATCAAAAGTGGAATGCGGTTGGCCGATGATATTTCTGATAAGCGGATTGGAAGTAAATTGACCGATCTTGTTTTGGATCGCCGGAGTGGCTTCAGCAGCAAAACGTTCGGTGTAAGCCGCGAACTCCTGGGTCCAATAAGCTTTTACAGAGGTATCAGTAACATTTTCAACAACTTTATTGCGATAAGCCTTGTCCGTTAGCATTCTGTTGATGCCGAGCATGGTCGCACCGGGATATTCAAGCAAAGCCAGGATCGTGTTTTGCAAAATATATTGCATTCGGTCAGAAAAACTTTCCTCACCGAAAAGTTTTTTGAAAGCACTCATGAGACCAGACACAACTAGATGTCTTTTGTTGGCACCAATATCCTCCATCACGTTAAAGGAAATCGGAAACTCCACATCTGACGGAGAGAAATACAAAACATCTTTTATGCGATGCTCCGGCACATAGTCGAGAAAAAGCTCAGCAGTTTTGCCGTGCGGATCAATAAAGCAAAGACCGTTGCCGTTATTGATGTCTTGAATAGCCATGTTCTCGAGTACAGTAGACTTTCCCATACCCGTCTTGCCGATTACGTAAATATGACGCGTCCGGTCCTTGGCTTTTATACCAAATGGCGTACGTGTGTTTCGGGAGTCTGTTTCGGCAAAGTACGTTACTTTTTCTTCTTCATGATGTGACATACTGAAAGTATTATATCACGACAAGCAAAATCACCTACTTGCAAACACTGCTTTTAACAGAACCTTTTATCTGTTTGGAAGTACCTGTGCTGTCTACGCACCAACTGTAGGTTTGATCGCTCGAGAGCGGTGCGGAAACGGCATAACTGCTGACTTTACCAGACGTACCCTGGGAAATACAAGTCGCTTTCGCCGAGTCGTTGTTTGTGGCCTGCTGAATTAACTTAAATAGGTCAGCATTACCGAACAAGGTTCCCACGGTCTGCTTGCAGGCACCCAAAGGATAAGGATTTGCGCCGTAAGAATTTTTGCTTGAGGAATAGACCACTTCCGACTGGGCGCGCACCGACGACAGAGCGGCTTGCATTTTTGCTTCACCGGAAACATCATAGCCATATTGATTCTTTTCTATCTCTGTCATTATCTCTGATATCGGCGTGGCATTCTCTGGAACCAGCACAATCACCGGCTTATTAATATCGTTGAGGGACAGTTTAATTTCTACATTGACCTGCTTGTCTTTTAGCTGGGTTGCGGTGTCCGGTGGAACTACTCGCAGAATCTCTTCGACGATGGCCGGGTAACCTTGATCATCGGTCCAGAATATTAGTTGAGTGTTTTGATTCATATAATCAAAAACCTGACTGAATTCTTTGCTCTGCAAATAATCGATCGCCCCTTGATCAGCGAGAGGGTCGTACGACTTACTGAACGTCGGATCTTTCTTAAGTTCGGCGGAGAGTTTCTGATAGAAAGGCAAAATCGCATCCTTACGGAACTGAATATCATAGCGAGTTAGGCTCCGCCCATCGACAGTCTCTTGTCTTGGCGGGTTTTTAAATTCAATGACCTGCAGCTGGTCGCCTATTTCGGCAGCCTTCTTGAGAAAAGTCACTAGATTTTGCCGTTGCTCTTTGTATGTCTTTTCGGCCGATTGAAGCTCTTGCGAAACATAATCAAACTGATTGTAACCTGCAATTTTATCCGTAGAAGTCGAAGGTTCAGCCGATATTTTTATCCACTTACCCTTTAGAGAAGCGTAACTACCGACAATGCTAGGA
>DMQX01000091.1 GCA_003455555.1 Candidatus Tayloriibacteriota bacterium | reverse complement strand
AGTAGATCGTCGGCAGCGTCAGATGTGTATAAGAGACAGACGTGGGCCACTCGGTGCAATAAAAGGCTACGCATCTTTGATGCTGGAAGGCGATTACGGCCAGGTGCCAAAAGAATTTATCGAGCCGCTAGATATAATTTTTAGATCGACAGATACATTAACCAAAACCGTCAGCGACTTTTTGGATGTCTCGCGTATCGAGCAGGGTGAAATGAAATTTTATTTAAAAAATTTTGACGTGGCCACGCTCGTTGATGAGGTTGTGAATGAACAACGGCTAAACTTCAAGAAGAATAATCTTGAGCTGCGGCTAAAAAGTGAAAAAGGCGAATATATTGTGCATGAAGATAAAGCCAAACTAAAACAGGTGTTAATAAATTTGGTTGATAATTCTAATAAATATACCAAAGCCGGCTGGATCGAGATTGGTCTCAAAAAAACCAATGAGAACAAACTGTTGTTCAGTGTGAAAGACAGCGGGGTAGGCATTTCCAAGGAGACACTGCCTTTGCTTTTCAAGAAATTTAGTCGCGCCCAAGACGCACAGGGCTCGAACATTTTAGGGACGGGTTTGGGTTTATATGTGGCCAAAAAATTAATCGAAGCCAAAGGTGGTCGCATTTGGGCTGAATCAGAAGGCAAGGGTAAAGGTTCCCAATTTTACGTGGAATTAAATTTGGCCGAGCAAACGACTAAAGTTTAGCTAATGATAGAGTTGGCTGGCCGGTATGATTGCTTTCGGTTGGTTTTGGCCTGACCAGAGCAATTCGATCATAGGGTTATCGTCGAAATAGGTTTTTTGGTGGAAGTATTCAACTTTAATTGCGTAGGTAGTGCCGGCAACCATGCTTATGGTGCCTGTGGTTTCTTTGATCTTGCCGTTGCTGGAAGCGTTTATGGCTGGCCATGAATCTATCATTTTCGTAGTGCCGATCGTAACGCGAACGCCGTCAGCTCCTCCGCTTCTAGTGGTTATAGTGAACATTCCACTTCCCGGTGCTGTGACAAAGCCGGTCCACGATGCGCTAAATACGGACGGAATACGGTCAAACGGAATAGTCGATCTCCAATCAAAGTTTATGGCTGGAGTGATTTGTGTGAAGAGGACAGTTTTAAGATCGGTGCCGCTAAAATATGTGCCACTCAAGCCATTGCCTTGAGCCGGATTTGCTAGCAACGAGATGGTCTTCGAGGTTGAGCCTTCATCAGAGAATACACATTGGAAAGAGCTGATTGGAGTTTTTGCCACGCTGTTGAAGCCTTGGAGTTTAGGCATGATCTGACTGATATCGTCGGTGAGACCCCAGGTTCCGTATTTGCCATTTTGCGCAGCCAAATTGAAATACATGAACAGGTCGCCGCCACACCCAAACCACTGACTAAGATATTTGACGGTTAGGTCAAGCATCCTCGGATCGTTAGCCGAAATATATTTGTTGACGTTGTCGGCACCCCCAGCGGTATCAGCGCCTCCTTCGTAGGAAATAGCTTTTAAGCCGTAACTTTTTGCTAAGGTGTTGAAGGTCAAGAAGTATTTTTGATAAGCATTTGCTGTCGTGGCTAATCCGTTTAGAATATCATCTACCGAAGCATTGATGTTTGAGTTGGCTGCACCTACTGCGTAATAGGGAGCCCCGGCTAAGCCGTAAACATATTTGCTTGGATCCCCGTAATTTTTTTTAATATATTCGAGCGAGCTATGAGCGCCAAAGAGGCTAGCCGTTTGAATGGCTAAAATAGGCCGAATCCGCGTGTTGATTGCTGAACTGCCAAAAACTTGCTTAAAAATATTGCTGATAGTTATGGCTTTTTTTCCTACATATCGATATAGCGCGTAATAATCAGTGGAAGCAAATGAACCATTGTCCGTAAGACTGAGATCGGTTACTGCGTCCCGTTTGGTGTCGGCGCGAGCCATCGCGTTCTGCTGAAACATTCCATTCCAGACCTCGTTACTAAATTCAACGTATACATGCAGATTTGGATTGAGTTTATTTTTGAGTAAAGTTGCCAGTTGTGTGATGTAATCATCGGTCGCTTCACTTGGAATATTAACCCAAAGATCCTTATTGGTCAGATTGGCCAAGTCTATAGCATATTCATAAGCCGCGCCTTTCCTTTGGACCCAAGGTGTGCAGTCCGTATTGCTCATAATTCCTCCAGACCAGGAGCAATTTGCGATCGGATTTCCGTTGATATCTAGGGGCCATTTTCCAGTTGCAGGGTCGAGTAATGGGATCGAGACGGTTTGCAATGAGTCCGTCGTTTTAGTTCGATCGGACCAGTTCCTGACCGGGTTGCCGTTGGTGTTAAGATAATCCATGAGACGTATAACTTTGGCATTGCTTAGTGCGGCCAAAAAGTCCCTGTTAAATTCATCCGAAGTGCTATAGCCTGGCCTCATCAGAACAATATTTTTTGCGCCGCCATTGGTGTGGGTGAAGCTTAAGGCCAATTGATTACCAGTTAGGTTCACGTCGGCCGTGGTTGTGTTGGTCTCCGCATTATACAGCTGATTTGTGATCGTGGCATCACTTGCAATAGGACCCACATCGGCTTTGCCGATAAAACTTAATTTGTATGTACCGTGCGCATTTTTGGTATTGGTGGAGACCATCACACCAAAGTCGGTTGTCGGCCAGCCGTTTTGATCCACTGTAACGGTCGAGTTGCCTCCCCATGGAGCGGTAGGACTGCCATACGATCGTGCACTTTTCATGGCGTCAGCAAACATTAAGGAAGCTGACCAGTCGGTAACATCTTCTAGGTTCACACCCAATTCAGGGTAAGTCGATGCTGTAGGCTTCATTTTTTGCTGTGGAATCTGAGTTGTTGAAGTTGGTGTGGGAGTAGGTGTGGGAATCGGAGTTGGAACCGGAGTTGGAAGCGGGGTTGGGGCCGGAACAGTTGGGTTGGTTACGGATTTAGTTGCTGTAACCAGCACACCACAAGTAGTGGTGGTAGATAGTCCGGCGGAAGTAACTGTTACGCTGGCGGTCTTGGGGCCAGCAGTAGAGTAAGTTTTGCCAATTCCACCCCAGGTTGAGATCCCAGATAGACCATCGGTGCCTGTCCATGAATAGGCATACGTACCATTGCCTCCGGTGACGCCCCAGGGCGTATAAACAACCTGAGTATTCAAAGGAAAGGTCTGTGGGCCAGTGTTGCAATGAGCGGTAAGTGGGGCGACGACCTGTACACCGCATGTGGCAGTCGTTATTTGCCCAGCGGAAGTGATGGTCACGGTGGCGGACTTTGTTCCAACAGTAGAATAAGTTTTGCCAATTCCACCCCAAGTTGAGGTTCCTGACAGACCATCGCTGCCTTGCCATGAATATGTATAAACTCCATTGCCACCAGTCACACCCCACGGCGTATAAACAACCTGAGTATTTAAAGGAAAGATCTGTGGGCCAGTATTGCAATGGGCGGTAAGAACATTAGTTCCTGTTGATCCGACAGATGAGAGGGAGGAATCGCTTGATTGATTTATGAAATTACTTATTTCCTTATTAAAAATAAAGAAAGTCGCAAATAAAAATAGACTAAGAGCGATAATGGAAAGAGGCAGAATACGATTTTTCATCAAAATATTTGTTAGCTGATCAATACTCTCTATATTATATATCGCTTTTGATAAAATAACAGGGCTATAAGCGACCAACTTGACTATCGAACAAGTGTTCGAATATAATATGTGCATGAAAGCGATCTATCAAAGCAAAATTTTGAAATTTTACCGCGACCATAAACGTATGCCAACCATTACTGAGGTCATGGCATTGTTCAAATTTAAATCCCGCAGCTCGGCTTTTTATGTGACGCAGCAATTGGTCAAAGACGGCTTGCTTCAAAAGGATGGTCTGGGCAAACTCGTGCCGACCGGCAAGATCCATGAGTTGAAACTGGTAGGCCGAATTCGTGCCGGCTTCGCTTCGCCGGCTGAGGATGAATTGGCTGATACCATAACTGTCGGAGAATATTTGATCCGTGACAAAGATGCCAGCTACCTGCTGCAGGTCGAGGGCGACTCGATGATGGACGCAGGTATTATCGAAGGTGACATGGTGATATTTGAAAAAAGCTCTGACTACAAACCCGGTGATATCGTGGTGGCACTCATTGAGGATGGCTACACTATAAAATATTTGCGCAAAAAAGACAGCAAATTCTATTTGGAAGCCGCCAACGAAAATTATCCAACCATTCATCCAAAAGAAGGGCAGATTATCGGCCTGGTTACCGGCACGTTCCGAAAGTACAAAAAATAATTATGGACGAACAACTTTCAATTCGTTCTTTTCCGCGCGCCATTGTACATTTTGACGGCGACGCGTTTTTTGCTTCGGTCGAGCAGATGCTGAACTATAAACTGAAAGGCAAACCGGTGGTGACCGGTAAAGAGAGGAATATTGCGGCCTCCATGAGTTATGAGGCCAAGAGAATGGGGGTGACTCGCGGTATGACGGTCCAGGAAATTAAAAAAGTTTGTCCGCAGGCGATCATTCTGCCTTCGGATTATGAAACCTACTCGATTTTTGCTCGTCGGATGTACGAGATTGTTCGGATGTTTACGCCGGATGTTGAGGAGTACAGCATCGACGAATGTTTTGCCGATATTACCGGGCTCAAAACACATTACAAAATGTCCTATGAGGAGATCGCTCTTATGATTAAAAAAGAACTCGAGCTGCGCCTCGGCGTTACGTTTGGTGTCGGTTTGGCCCCGAACAAAGTTCTGGCTAAAGTCGGTTCAAAATGGCAAAAACCGGCTGGCTTTACGGTGATACCGGCCAAAGATGCCCATATTTTTTTGAAAGAATTGCCGATCGGCAAGATCTGGGGCATCGGCAGTTCGACTTCAGTTTTTTTACACAAACTTGGCATTCGTTCCGCGCTCGATTTCGCTCTCAAACCGCTGTCGTGGCTGGAATATCATAAGTTGAGCAAACCATATAAGGAAATCTGGTATGAGATGCGCGGTGAGTACGTCAAAAAGCTAGTAACCGAAACAAATGATGAGGTGGGTTCGATCATCAAGTCGCGAACATTTACGCCGGCCACGAGTAATCGGCAATTTGTCTTCTCCCAACTTTCAAAAAATATTGAGAATGCCTGCATTAAAGCTCGGCGGCATGGAGTGTTGATTCGGGCTATTTCTTTTTATTTGAAAACTCAGGATTTTCGGTATAAAGGCATGGATATAGAGTTGCCTGTGGCTACTTGTTCGCCGGTCGAGATTGTTAATGTGGTGTCAAAATATTTTAATCAAGTCTATTCTGCCGGTGAGAAATATCGTGCTTCTGGCATTACATTGCGTTCGCTCATTGATCAAGGTTCGATGTCTCTGGACCTATTTGGTGAAAGTCACCGAGCCCAAAACTCAGGTAAAATTTTTGAAACTATAGATACTTTGAATCATAAATACGGTAAGCACACGGTTTTTCTCGGTTCAAGTTTTACGGCCATGGTTGAGAAACAACATCAAGGCGATCGGGGCGATGTGCCGATCCGAAAAAATCATCTTTTTTTGGGAGAAAGCGCCAGAAAGAGGCTCGACATTCCTTTTTTGGGCAAAGCGCACTAGTGTGCTAGAATTAACCGCATGAAAAAAAATATCATAGGGTTTGTTTTGGTGGTCATTATTATCATTGCAGGCATTTATTTTTTTACTCGAAGCCCCTCTAAAACTGATGTGGCCACAAACACAACTGTAGCTACCACGACTGATAATTCTCAGATTAATCCAGCGACAACTACTCCGGCTAACGGCTCTAAAACTGTCATTGGCACCTCAGTCGAGGGTCGCGAGATCGATGCTTATACCTATGGTTCAGGCGATACCAATCTATTGTTTGTTGGTGGTATCCACGGCGGTTATGAATGGAACACCGCTCTGGTGGCGTATCAGATGATGGATTATTTGAAAGCCAATCCTACTGCAGTACCGGCTAATGTAAAAGTCACAGTCATTCCGGTCCTAAACCCGGACGGCCTCAACAAGGTTGTCGGCACGACGACGGGTAATTTCGGAGTGAAAGATGTGGCGGCTTCAACGGCAACCGTGGTCGCTGGCCGATTTAACGGAAACACCGTAGATCTGAACCGTAACTTTGATTGTGATTGGCAAGCAAACGGCGTTTGGCAAAGCAAAACTGTTAGTGGTGGTGATGCAGCTTTTTCTGAACCAGAAAGTTTAGCTTTCAAAAATTTTGTTGAAGCCTACAAACCAACCGCAGTTGTTGTTTGGTATTCTTCAGCCGGCGGAGTTTATTCATCAAGCTGTCATAACGGTGTCTCGGCTGAGACCAAAGCTTTGACTCAAACTTTCGCTAAGGCTTCCGGCTATCCAGCTTTCGAAACTTTTGATTTCTACGCCATCACCGGTGACATGGTGAACTGGCTAGCTAAAAGTAACATTCCAGCTATCAGTGTTTTGCTGACCGACCACACAAGTACAGAGTCTTCAAAAAATCAGGCTGGCCTACAAGCAGTGCTTCAATCCTACGCTAAATAATGTCGGGTCCGTCTCCGAAAAAAGTTGTCACGATTATTGTTGTACTCGGTATTTTTGCCGCTCTTGTATTTGGTTTCTTGGCTCTTAAAAAGAAACCAGCTCCGGTTGAAGTGGTTGCCCCGAAGGCAGTCGTCGCCACAACAACCTATAAAGTGATAGGCACATCTGTGCAGGGCCGAAAAATCGAAGCTTATACTTTTGGCAGCGGCAACAAGCATTTGGTCTTTGCTGGCGGTATGCACGGCGGCTATGAATGGAATAGCGTACTCTTGGCCTATGATTTCATGGATTATTTGAATGCAAACTCAAACGCTATTCCGGCTGGACTGAAAGTAACTGTAATTCCTGATGTTAATCCCGACGGAGTCTATATCGTAACTGGAAAAGAAGGTCGTTTTGCCCTGGCAGATGTTTCGACAAGTTCGAAAGTTTTGGCCGATGGCCGCTTTAATGCCGACAATGTTGACTTGAATCGCAACTTTGATTGCAAATGGCAGCCGAAAGCGACTTGGCAAAACAAAACGACCAGCGCCGGCGCCGCGGCTTTCTCCGAACCTGAAGCGGTGGCCATCAAAAATTTTGCATTGGAAAACAAACCGGATGTCTTCGTTTTCTGGCACAGCCAAGCTAACGCAGTCTATGCTTCCGAATGTAAAAATGGCATATTGCCGGTCACTTTGGATGTAATGAAAACCTACGCCGCTGCGTCCCAATATCCAGCGGTCAAGTCTTTTGACGCATATCCCGTGACCGGCGATTCTGAAGGTTGGTTAGCTTCGATTAACATTCCGGCGATCACTGTAGAACTCAAAAGTCATAATTCAATCGAATGGGATCGAAACTTGGCAGGCATCAAAGCTCTATTCGCATATTTTAGTAAAAAAATCTAGCAAGGTTACATACTGGGAGCTTGGAAAAATTAAATAGTTTGTAAAAATCCAGGGCGGGGAGCGTCATAGGATTTGGTGACAAACTCAAAAATATAATTTATTCCATATGAAAATTCCAACTGATCTTAGTAAAAAAATAGATGAGGAACCGACGCTCATCATTGTTGCGGGGCGGCAGGATGCGGTGCTTTATAAAACCAATAAGGGAACGGTCGTTGAGCTTGATGAGTTTATAATCCCAAAGCCCAATTACGGCGACCATAAGGCCGAGATTAAAAAGAAGGCGAAAGGTAAGACCACCGGCTCTCACGAGGTTTGGAATCGCGACAATTCTGATGTAGTCAAGTATTTCTTGAAAGAGTTAAAACGGAGGATAAAGAAAGTTACCGGATTTGAGCGGTTGTATATTCTGGCGCCGAGCCAGACCAAGAACAAGATCAAAGCGGCCTTGCCGACCGCTTGGCATAAGAAGATCCGCTTGATCATCGACGGTAATTATTTTTACCGCCACCCTTTATTTATCCTAAAAAAGATCGTGGACAATGAAAAGCAACCGAGATTATTAGCTTTTTAATCCAAAAACATGAATAGAAAAAAAGGCATCATCTCGGTCATTCTACTCGTTGTCGTGCTGGCTCTCGTGGTTTTATTTTTCTGGCGATTACAGCCTTATGAGAATGTTCGCAGTAGCGCGGCGACTTCGACGTCAGAAATTTTAGCTTATGATCAAACCCAGTCCGACGGCACGGTCCGGTTCATGTATCCGTCAAAAGACTTTGGTTTGGCCACAAATGCGAATCAAATACTTGTGAGCAGTTTTATTCCGCCATGCAGTTCGAATTTCTTGTACTGCCTAAACTATAAGAGCACCGATTATGACGGGACAAACTTTGAAAGTGCTGGACTGCGCATAGCCAAGCGCGTTGATATTGTGGGTGAACCCTTATGTCTTAATACTCCTCCAGAAGGGTTTGATTCGTCTATGGTGCCGAACCTGACCACTTCAACCGATGAATATTCGACTTCTGTCTTTTCAAATGTGAATGATGCCGCAACAGGACATTATGCCTCCGGTATTTTGTATCGGCTGTATGTCAGAGCCAGCTCGACCTGCTACGAATTCGAGACTAGGATAGGGCAGTCACAGCTGGCAAATTATCCGGCCGGAACGGTCAAAGAGTTCACAACCGCAGACCAGGCCAGCCTGCAGGCCGAATTGAGACTCGTATTAAACACCACAACTTTATCATCGGGGACAAAGGTGGTTTTCCCCTAAAACCTTGACCTGTGTTTTACCCTATTCCCAAGCGCAATGGATGTGGTATGATATTGCTGTCGTTAAATAATAATTAAAATAATATGCCAAAGACCAATTCTGCGTTTATGAAGCCGTTGACTATCAGTCCAGAGCTAGCCGTTATTGTAGGGAAGGGTCCAATGGCTCGATCTGAAGTTGTGAAGAAGCTCTGGGTATACATTAAGGGCAAGAATCTCCAGGATCCAAAGGCAAAGCGAAACATTATCGCTGACGCAGATCTAAAGAAAGTTTTTGGCGGAAAGGCGGTAGTTGATATGTTTGAAATGACCAAGTTGGTTTCAAAGCATCTTTCATAGGGAACACTATCTTAAGATAAGATAAATTTAGAATAAAAAGCAAAGGGCCACCGCAAGGTGGTTTTTTGTTTTTTAAATAAAAAAAGAGCCGCTTGGGTAAGCGGTTCTGGGTTGGCATCGAAGTTAGTTGTTACTGCTTGGGAATTTTAATCCCGAGGCTGGCAAGGACATCGACCGGAACGTCGAGGCTGATAATTGTCGTAGCGCCCCCGTGCGGAATGCTGACGATTTTCCAGCCTTGCCGAAGACCGATGGATCGACCGTTTTGAAGGATTTCGGCAATCTCGGTCTCATTGAGTTCGGTTCGGACGCCTGCCCACAAGAGATCATTCACGCCTTCAATCCGTGCAGCGAGTGGAGCCATCTTTTGGATATTGCGACAATTGGGGCAGGTCGAGACGTTGTGTTCATCGGCCGTCCCACGGTGCGTGGACGCTTCCTTCATCGCCACAACACTCAAGGCTTTCAGCTTCTCTGTTAGCTGCGTCCGAAGGGTGAAGAGCTTCCGTAGGTCGATATCCTTGAGGGTTGTGACCACTCCTTCGCCATCCCTCGCCTTTTCAGAGGGACCCTTGATGTCGGCGTTGGAGATACCTTTCAGGTCAGCCAGGACATTATTAAGAAACGAAAACATAGACAACTCCTTTTGCAACTTGGAACGTGAGGGTCACATTGACCCTTCTTTCGGGCATAATAGCACAGTATTTACGTATGTCAATATTTTGTTACGTTACGTTTTGTGACGTTTTGATACAAATTAAATGCGGCTGTTTTTATATAAAAAGAAACGGATGTTTGTGGACATCCGTTTTTGCGGGGTACTTAACTTATTGACAATCAATATTAGGTGTTATATCGTTCCTTTAGAAAAAGTTGTTTTTATCACTGGAAAGGCGGTGATCATGTTTGTGAAGACGATAAAAGAGGGCAAGGATTTCGAGGCTGCCTTCTTTGGATTCAATCATCCGTTCATTTATAAGGAGTTCCAACCGATCGAGGAAGTTTTGTCCGACGTTGTCGCTTCCCAAAAAAGGTTGTGCTGGAACCCGAAACACCCTACCACTCCTATGACCAGACGTCTCTTTGAACCAATTAAACTTGGTCTTGGGGTAGGTGGCGAGGCGCTTCAGCTGTTTTGCGCAATCAACACTATTTTGGACTATCACTTCGGTATCGACGGTTTCTTCTCAATTTCTAAAAGGAGTGCCCTCAAGTTTACGGTTGATGATATTGTCACATTTGACCTTACCTTCAAGTCGAGTTCACACAAAAAGAAAAATCAAAAAGCCGATTTTTTGATCTCGGCCGCGGACTTCGAAAGTCTGCCAAACCTGGGATATCTTGTTGATAAAATTGTTCGCAAATTACGAAAGGATTGTTTGTAAGGGTGCCGCTGATAAAGCGACACCCTTTTTGAATGTATGTTACGAAAAGAGTCCATTGTGGTACAATTTTAATAAATGCGAATCCGTACTATTACAGCCTGGTATTTGCGCAACGAACGGTGGATTTCCTCACTATCTCTTGTTGGCGGTTTCATATTTGATATTTTCGCGCTCAAGCGCATCGACCTGTTCTGGGAAAACCTCTGGGTCGGGGCGCACCTTGGGGTGGCCGCGCTCGGCATCCTGCTCATCAATTTGCATGAGAACAAAAAGCATAAACTTTCGCCTAAGTTTTCGCGAATCATTCATTTCTGGTTGATCATTACCATTCAGTTCGCTTTCGGAGGATTGCTCAGCACATTTTTAGTTTTCTATTTCCGAAGTGGAACGCTTTCTGCCAGCTGGCCGTTCCTCTTGTTCCTGGCTATAGTTTTTGTTTTGAATGAATTGTTGAAGCATCATTACACCCGGCTGATCTTTCAGACCAGCGTGCTGTATATTTCAATCTATTCCTTCGCTATTTTTATAGTGCCGGTCATAGTGCATCAGTTCGGCGCAGCGATTTTTATTCTGAGCGGCTTATTTAGTCTGGCCGCCTTAGGTTTTTTTCTTTTCCTGCTTCAATTCGTGGCCCGCGAACGCTACAAGCAGAGTAGGTGGCCATTGTTCGGCACAATCGCGGGCATTACTTTGCTTATTAACGTTTTATATTTCACAAATCTGATCCCGCCGATCCCTTTGTCGCTAAAAGATGCCGGAGTTTATCACTCAATCGTGCACACGGCTGATGGTAACTACGAAGTGACCGGCGAACAGAAGAGTTTTTGGAGCTTCTTTCAGCCATACGAAACTTTCCATGAGATTTCGGGTCAGCCGGTCTATGTTTTCTCATCTATTTTTTCGCCGAACGGTCTTAGCACGCAGGTTATACATGAGTGGCAGCATTATGATGAAACAACGAAAAAATGGGTGATCATGAACCAAACGGAACTATCTATTGTGGGCGGGCGTGAGGGAGGTTTCCGCACTTACTCGATTAAAATCGTCAATATTCCAGGTTTGTGGCGTGTGGAAGTCAAAACACCTCAAGGCCAGCACATAGGCCGCATAAAATTTAATATAGTAAACGTGGGTGTAACTCCTGATCTGGTCACAACGAACCTATAAGCCGAAGTAAGTGAAGTTTTTTCAGCGCGACTGTGTAATAGGGTTTGTAGGACGGTCATATCAGTTTTTAAAACCGATTCAATGAAAAAAAGAAATATAATGGCTACCAGTAGTATTGCTATCGCGTTATTTCTAAGTTCTTATTCCTCGAGTCAAGCCGCAAATTATACCTTTTTAAAGCCTCGAATTTATTCAGAAGTTCAAAATGTCAC
>DMQX01000021.1:2334-3503 GCA_003455555.1 Candidatus Tayloriibacteriota bacterium | reverse complement strand
CTGTTACTAGAGCCAGATGCCCTCCTTTCTTTTTCCAAAAAAACAACCTTTCTTTTAGAGACCTTGCCGGTTCAAACGCCCACTTTATAGAAACGATCACCAGCATTCCTTGATCTATAAAAGACTTGATCCTCTCAACGCCCATATTTTCCAGCACAAAAGCCTCTGTGTCATACGAGATCGCCAACGCTGCAAGCCCCGTATGCGACCATCCAAATTTATGAGAATAAGCCCCCGCTAATCTACCTTTCACAATAATCTGAGAGATCGAGTCTATTTGTTTTCCAAGGACTCCTTCTATCGCCATCTTCAGACAAAGAATCCCGCAACTCGCGTTTTGCCAATATCGAGCTTCATCCAAATCTTTAAAACCAAGGTCTTTCCACTCATCCAATTTCCAGATCTGAGGATAAAATGGGATTTTATATAGTTGAGACATATTTTTGTGCTCCCGGTTGGAATCGAACCAACATCAACGGCTTAGAAGTCCGTGGTTCTGTCCATTGAACTACGGGAGCGTTCCACGACTAGACAATATCAGTCCTAGAGCGAAGGGTCAACAAACAAAGGTCTTTGGAGCTGCAGATTTTTTAGATTCTCTGCCCGAGCATCAAAGCTGCGAATGACCTTATCCAAAGCATCCTTATTTATTGCGTCATTGTGAACAGGTATCGAAGAATTCGAGGTAAAGATATCGCCGGCACGAACTCCAAGAAAAACATGGACGCTTATGGAAACAGACACAATCATTACGGCCAGAAAAAAAGTCAGTAGTGCCCGCCAGTCAAAATGTTGTCCCCTGCCCAAAACAGACAAGCCACTAAAGTCTGTGCGATAAAATATTTTGTTTAAAGATGATTTAATTGTGTTCATGTTATATAAGTTCGGTGACACTGATGTCAAAAGTTCCATTCCATTGCGGGCCAGTATCTTTATGAACCGAAACTGTTTCGAGGTGAATGTTATAGGGCAAATTTTCGATCTGACTTAAAAAATACATTACATCATTCCAACTTCCTGACGCCTCGGTCTGCATTTTAAAAGTCTTAGTTGTATTAGTATCTCCGGGAACTGAAGAAACGCTTTTGGTTTTCATAATCAAGCCGGCAGACTTCCCTAAAGTTTCAACCTGGTCAATAAAAGTTATTTCCGTATCACTCGAAAGCAAT
>DMQX01000021.1:0-2116 GCA_003455555.1 Candidatus Tayloriibacteriota bacterium | reverse complement strand
AAGCAATAACGAATTCAGTTTTTGTCTATTATCCTCGGTCTCCTTCACAGCCGCCCTCAACTGATTGAGACGACTGTTCTTCTGTTGACCTACATCTAAGGTGCTAGCCAAAAATGAGGCAGCCTCCGTTTGGCTCTGTATACGCCTAAACAGAAAATAGTAACCAGTGCCTGCGATCACATTGCAGATAATTATCAAGATCAGAATTTTTTTTGAATGAAAGTTCATGGATTTTTTTGCTGGATCAAAATGATCACCGAAAAATTAATATTTTGGGCTTCCGCAAGATCGGATACCGGCAAGTCAACCGAAACAACGTTTGGCAGATTGCGGATCTTCTTTGTAAAATCAACAAGTGCCTGACGCGTATCCCCTTTGCCATTGATCACTATTTGCTGTTGACCTTTTGCTGCTGTATAAGAAAAATCTTGGATCCGTACGGTTGTGCCTCGCAGTGCGCTAATATTATCCAGCAAACCCACTACCCCAGTGGGAGTTGTCGAGGACGTAAAAATACTCAAACTTGCGTTCGTTTGCCTCAAAGTCTCCCCCAGCTTGGCGCTTTCTGCGGTAGCGTTTTTGGCTTCCACACCGGCTGATTCGGAGTCTAACGTACTTTTACGGACCTCGGCGGTAAAGTACGACGGCACAAGCAGGACCAGAGAGACGATTAGCGCAAAAAAAGTCAAAGTTAAGGCAACGATGGCGAACCGAACTCGGTATTCGTGCGAAATCTTTTTCTTTTCTTCTTTTGGTAATAGGTTAAGCATGATAAAAACGTGAAAGTGCAAGACCAATGGCCGGCGCGTAATCTAAAGAATCTTCAAAAGATATCTCTGGTATTTGCTCCTCGAAATTAAACACATTGACCCAGACGTTGGCCAAAATTACCTGGCACGCCGCAGCTTCAGCCAAGTATTCTTTAAGGCCAGACTCAGTAGCACCCCGACCCGACAAAATAACTTTCTTTATCAGCAATTCATCTTTTTCCACATGACTTTGCCAATACAAATTAAGTTTGGCGACCTCGTCCTTGATCATGGAGCGTTTTTTTTCAACATCTGTATCATCAACAGCATTGCCAATATTAACGGTTGAAGTGAACTGCAGCGCGCCATCACTCACAATCCCGAAACCAGCTCTCGAATTACCTATATAGATAATTAAACACGTTTCAGTTTCGCCCCGAGGAACCACTGCCCTGGCGACGGCTTGGGTAACCAGTTCGTAAGAAACAGGCGCAAACCCCGCACTATTAAAAAGTTCGGAATAGAAATCAATAACTTTATTCTGGACTACAGTAACAACTGCGTCGTTAAGCCTCGTTGCGTCATGAGAAGATATGACATTGTAATCAAAAACGGACTTTGCTGCGTCAAGTGGAACATTTTCCTCTAGCCGAAATTCAATGTTTTCACTAAAGTATTTTTTATCGATATTTGGCAGGTCAATTTTGAAAAGATACCCCTTCTCTTCCGGTAAGGAAACACAGGCAAATTTATGTCCGTTCTTTTTATGGATATCGGTTAAAATTTCCTTTACATTCTCGGGTTTGCTAATGAATTCCCCCGCCACCACCCCAACAGGTAACTTTTTTTCGCCAAAAGCCTTTAAATGAAACTTCTGTTTGCCGGATTCGGAATGCACGATTTCCACGAAGCGGATGGCTTGATCAGAAATATCAATACCAACGGAGGGCATTTCCAAGAACTTTGGGATTGGAAAAAAATCAAAAAATTTTCTTTTATGGTGAACTGTTGTACTCATAGCACAAATACTATGAGTTTATTATACACTATTTTACTTTTGTGCCAGGTGGAATATTCGGATCAATTGAGAGCAGCGAGAAAACTCCTGTTTCTATTGAAACTGCGAGGATCATCGCCTGGCTTTCGAGACCTAAAATAAGGCGGGGCTCAAGGTTTGTGACGAAACCAACCGTGCGGCCAACCAACAAAGTTAGGTCTGGAAAATGTTTAGCGATGCCGGAGAGTACTTGGCGCGGCTTCTCTTCCCCGAAATCCACTTCTAATCTCAAGAGCTTGTTTGATTCAGGAATTGCTTCCGCTTTCAAAATTTTGCCGGCTCGTATTTCAACTTTTGAAAAATCATCTAT
>DMQX01000025.1:2371-2758 GCA_003455555.1 Candidatus Tayloriibacteriota bacterium | reverse complement strand
TGCATTCTATGTTACTCACGGACATCGCATGCTCGCCAACAACTCAGCAGTATATATCACCAAACCAAGCAATGAAGATTTTCTAAAAGAATGGATGGCCCTTATTGAAAGCCATTCAGGCGAACGAGGTATTTTCAATCGAGGATCATTGGCAAAAACCCTACCGGAACGACGCATCAAGGTTTTGAAGCAATACAAAGGTTACTTTGACGCTTCAGGGCAAAACATTATCGGCCCGATTGGCACCAACCCTTGCGGCGAGATTATTTTGCAATCAAAGCAATTCTGTAACCTGTCAGAGATTGTAGCTCGATCTGAGGATACAGAAAAAACTTTGCTCCGAAAAATGCGCGTCGCCACAATTATCGGTACCTATCAATCATCGCT
>DMQX01000025.1:0-2266 GCA_003455555.1 Candidatus Tayloriibacteriota bacterium | reverse complement strand
GTACCTATCAATCATCGCTCACCTACTTCCCTTACCTTTCAAAGCAGTGGCAGGAGAATTGCGAGAAGGAACGACTCTTGGGAGTTTCAGTTACAGGACAATGGGATTCGCCTGTAGCTCGCAAGCCGGAAGTTTTGAGGAAATTGCGCGAGGAATCGATCAAACAGAACAAGATCTACGCAAAAAGATTTGGTATCAGCGAATCAACCGCTATTACCTGCGTTAAGCCATCAGGCACTCTTTCACAAACAGTGGACTGCTCATCCGGAATGCACCCGCGACACGCACCTTACTACATCCGACGTGTCCGCATCTCGGCAACAGATTCGTTGTTCAAGATGCTTCGTGACCAAGGTGTACCTTATTTCCCTGAGGTCGGACAGACCATGGAGAATGCCACAACCTATGTCCTCGAATTTCCAGTCAAAGCTCCGGAGGGCTCAATTTACAAGAACGATATCACCGCACTCGATCAACTTGAACACTGGAAGATCGTCAAAGTAAATTACACCGAACACAACCCGTCTGTAACTGTTTCTATTGGTGATAGTGAATGGATCGAAGTGGCAAATTGGGTCTACAAGAATTGGGACATTGTCGGAGGCTTGTCATTCTTGCCTCGAGATAACCACGTCTATCAACTAGCTCCTTACGAAGCTATCGATAAGACCAAGTATGAAGAACTCTCAAAACGCCTAGCCCACATCGACTACTCAAAGATCATTTCTTACGAAAAGAAGAATGAACTGGATCTCAAGAGAGAGTTGGCTTGTGCCGGAGGAGTTTGCGAGGTGGTATAAAGTAAGCAACAAAAAACTCCTTTATAACGGAGTTTTTTGTTGCTTCTTAAATAAAATACACAAACAATCCAATAAAGACTAACGAGCCGACCCAACCGAGGGCGGCCATTTCCAAAATATCCATCGATCGGTTTTCCACTTCGCGCAAAGACCGCCCCATTAACACGAATCCTGCAGTTGTCGTACTTGAGTACCTCTGCACAACCGCAGCTATTCTGACACCATTTGCGGGCTGCCAAGTAAGACGATTTTGTCCGTGAACCCTGGTATAATCCAAAACTCCGGCGGGAATACTAGGTCTGGTGTTATTTAACATACCGTTCGATACGACAATTTTTCCTTGATCATCATAAACAGAAGCAAAAACATCCAGATCCTTAGATATATCAATCGAAGAGTTAGGCACCAAAGCCATAGGATCGGCACCTGTGGAAAGCACACGCGCAGTCCCCTCCGCATATTGGATTTGTGGATCATAGCCATCCATTCTCAAAACGTGCTGGACCATAGCATAAATCGAGGCAAAAACCAGACCAGATGTAACAAAAAGAATCAGCCCAAGTAAAATTTTATTTTTATTCATGCCAACACTATACCGCCAAGCTGAGTGAAATGGAAGCTATCGCAAAAATACCTATAAAATTCAAAGCAAAAGCTAAAGGGATCAAATACCCCACCCTCATTTTGGAAACACCCATCAAACTAAGCCCTATTTCATCTGGCAACGGCGAGATAATTATCAGGGCACCAACCAACGGTCCTAACCAGCGCAAAAAACCGAAATGGGTTTTACTCAAAAAATATTTGAAACGAGAAGCCTTGATCGCACCTTTTATATCTTCAGAGAAAACATCTTTGATGAACAGAAAAATAACCAGGTCGCCGAGCATCGAGCCGAATGCACCCCAAGCCGCCAGTGTAACCGGGGTGATACTGTGAGAAAGATGGGCTATTGCGATTGAAGCCGGCGCGATAGTAAAGACACTAGTAAAAAAGAGTCCGGCGATAAAACTGCTGACGATCGACAGACCTTCTGAAGCACTCAAGATGGACTGGAGCACTCCATAGCGAACCAAAAATATAGTCAGAACTAAACTGAAACCGACCAGAAGAAGATCACGTTCAAGATTTCTCGAATAGTTTATTTTGCTTTTTTTACTCATGCAAAAAGTATATCATGGATCAAGTATGCAGAGCTTCAAAAGTGAAAAAACTGTCAAGCCAGCAAGGTCAAAGTTATCCACTCACTCATCTGGAAAAAGGCCAGTTAAACGGATGCTGCCTTAGCCACATATACACGAGCCTCTTTATACACATCCTGTAAACACCTTATACACCAGTGAAATAAAGATTTGGGTGGTAGGTCCGTATACTAGTAGATGTGTGAGGTTGTGGATTTAAGTTTGTGAAAATTAAAGAATTAATAGTGTTTATTAGGATAACTGATCTTAAAATGAGAAAAACAA
>DMQX01000024.1 GCA_003455555.1 Candidatus Tayloriibacteriota bacterium | reverse complement strand
CAATAAGCGCTTCGGGTTCACTGGCTCCCGAGCGCTTTTTTTATTGTTTTTATGGTAAAATTATGAGCATATTAATTTTTATAAAAAAACGTCAAAAAGCATGATAAAAAAACATTTATTATTCATTCTTATTTTAGGTTTAATTGTTACTTCCGGAGTGGTTATCAAAACTATATATGCCAAGGGTAATGCCGCAAATGCTCATTTAATCTCGGAAACCAAAAGCCAGAGCGATGTACAAAAAAATGTCAGTCCAACTGAACCGGCTCAAGCGACGACTCCTGTCTCGTCACAAAACACGCAGACCCTGCCTCAGGCTCCGACAGCTGCAGTTGTCGGACAGCAAATCGCTGCAGAGCGTTCGGCACGTGTTTGTGACCGTGGATCGAACGGTAACGCTGGCTGTGACTCGCATGTCGTGATTGAACCGGATGGTTCGCCGAAGGCTTCAGCAAGTCCTGCTGGATATGGACCGCTTCAATTTCATGGCGCATATAATGTGCCAGCGGCAGTCTCTGCTTCATCAACGTTGCCGATTATTGCAATTGTTGACGCGTACGATCACCGAAATATTTTAAATGACTTAAATAAATACAGTGCGCAATTCGGTATACCTCAGTTGCCAGCATGCTCAGGTTCGATAACAAATTCGAGCGCGCCATGTTTTCAGAAAGTCGATCAGCGTGGCGGATCGTCATACCCAGCTGCAAACGCGGGCTGGGCATTGGAGATTTCTTTAGATGTTGAGGTAGCTCATGCCATGTGTCAGAATTGCCGAATTCTTTTAGTGGAAGCGGATTCGAATAGCTTTGCCAACCTGATGTCGGCAGTAGATCGGGCTGTAGCCCTAGGCGCGACCGTGGTTTCAAACTCATACGGCGGCAGCGAGTTTTCTGGCGAGACAGCTTACGATGCTCATTTCAATCACCCTGGTGTAGCGGTGGTTGTTAGTTCAGGCGATAGCGGATATGGTACGGAATATCCGGCGGCCTCTAACGCTGCAGTTGCGGTTGGTGGAACGACGTTGTTGCTAAATTCCGATAACAGTTATAAGTCAGAAACGGCCTGGAGTGGGGCGGGCAGTGGCTGTAGTTTATACGAGTCGAAGCCTTTATGGCAGAGTGACTCAGGTTGCGCGACGCGGACGGTGGCCGATGTGTCTGCTGTGGCTGATCCGTCAACCGGAGCGGCTGTTTATGACAGTGTGAGATATCAGGGCAAATCTGGATGGTTCAAAGTTGGTGGGACAAGTCTGGCCGCACCGATAATTGCAGGTGTTTATGCTCTGGCTGGAGTTCCAGTCGCAACCGTTGCTCCATCGTTGCTATATGCATCGGGCTCAGTATCTGCTTTGCATGATGTTATTTCCGGTTCGAATGGCTCTTGCGGAACATACCTATGTAACGCGTCTGCGGGTTTTGATGGACCAACGGGAGTTGGTACCCCGAATGGGCTCGGAGCGTTTTAGTTAAAAATTGTTAATAGAAAAAAGGGCCGCAAGTATCCTCTTGCGGCCCTTTTTTACCCATTTTTGTGCTCTAGGTTTTTTCATTTTAGTGTGTTATTATACTTCTGAATAAGCGATAGACAACCCCTACGAGCAATCGGAGGGCAATTTGCATTATAGATTTATGAACAAAGACAAAGAAATCAAAGCTTCAGACAAGATCGTCGTAAAAGGTGCTCGTACTCACAACCTTAAAAACATTACGGTTGAGATGCCGCGCAACAAAATGATCGTTTTTACCGGTCTTTCTGGCTCCGGAAAGTCATCCTTGGCTTTCGACACGATTTTCGCCGAAGGTCAGCGCAGATATGTTGAGTCTCTGTCTGCCTACGCTCGACAATTTTTGCGCCAAATGCAAAAGCCGGATGTGGATGAGATCACTGGACTCTCGCCGGCAATTTCTATTGACCAAAAATCCCGTTCGAATAATCCTCGTTCAACTGTTGCGACGATCACTGAAATTTATGACTATCTGCGTATCTTGTACGCCCGCATTGGCCGACCTCATTGTTTGGAGTGCGGACGGGAAATAAAAAAACTTTCTAATGAGGAAATTTTGAATACAATTCTTGAAACCGTTCATGGTTCTGATCTTTCAAAAAAGACCAAGCAAGTCATGGGCGTTACCTACGACACATTGAAGATCAGTATTTTTTCTCCGGTTGTAGTTGGAAGAAAAGGCGAGTACTATCAATTGCTCTATGATCTGCTTGGTAAAGGCTACACCATAGTTAATGTTGATGGCGAAACAAAAAAACTACGTGAACAGATAACTCTCGATCGAAACAAAAAACACAATATAGATGTGATGGTGGACGAAATATATTTGAGCGAATTTCGCGACGACAAAAAGGCGGCCGAGGAACGCCTCAGTGAAGCCGTGGAAAAGGCTATCGAACAATCCGGTGGTTTGCTCAAGATCTATACCCCGGAAGGCGAGCGAGTTATGTCCGTGAAATTCATGTGTCCATACGACGGCTTTTCATATCCGGAAATCGAGCCTCGTTTATTTTCTTTCAACTCGCCATATGGCGCCTGCACAGAATGTAACGGTCTCGGTACAAAATATTTTGGCGGCGAGGAACCTTGTCCAAAATGTAACGGCGCTCGACTGCGAGAGGAGGCTTTGCATATATATTTAGGAACTGACGCCGATGCACCTCTAGGAGGAACCGATAAAGAGAAAAATTTTCAAGGTATAAATATCTTGGAATTGACGCGGTTATCAATTGAGAAGGCTCAGGACTTCTTTGAGAAAATAAAATTTACCGTCAAAGATCGACAGGTTTCAAAAGTGCCGGCTCGTGAAATTCAGAATCGTTTGCAGTTCATGAAAAATGTCGGCATCGAATACCTTACTCTTGATCGTCGGGCCAACACGTTGTCAGGCGGCGAGGCACAGCGTATTCGTTTGGCCAGTCAGCTTGGTTCCGGTCTGGTCGGAGCTCTATATGTTTTGGATGAGCCAACTATTGGATTGCACCAGCGCGACAACGATCGCTTGATCCAGACATTGCTTAATCTGCGCGACATGGGTAATACTATCCTCGTGGTTGAGCACGACGAGGACACGATCTATGCTTCCGATTACATCGTTGATATTGGACCAAAAGCAGGCGTGCATGGTGGTGAAGTTGTTGTGGCAGGCTATCTGGATGAATTACTTACCGCACCAAAAAATAAATCTGGATCTTTGACCTTAGCGTACTTGCGCGGTGAGGAAAATATCGAAATGCCGTCAAAGCGACGTGATGTTGATAAAGGCAAAATCAAAATTGTTAATGGTAATGCTTTTAATATAAAAAATCTTAACATCGATATTCCTCTTGGAAAATTGGTTATGGTAACCGGTGTTTCCGGCTCGGGGAAATCGACCTTTATGTACGAGATCTTGTACAAGAATTTGCAGGCTAGGCTTGAACGCAAATACCGCAGTGCCGAAACATATAACTGTGAAAAGTTTTCCGGTTCCGAATATGTCAGTCGAACTGTTTTGATCGATCAAAGCGCCATTGGCCGAACACCCCGATCCAATCCGGCGACATATACGGGTGCTTGGACATGGGTGCGTGACCTATTTGCTTCATCGGCAGAAGCACGAGCCCGAGGTTGGCAAGCAAATCGCTTCTCATTCAACGTTAAAGGTGGCCGCTGTGAAGCGTGCCAGGGTAACGGTATGATCGAAGTAGAGATGCACTTTTTGCCCACAGTATATGTGACTTGTGATGTTTGTGAAGGCAAAAGATTTACCAAAGAAA
Source organism: Candidatus Tayloriibacteriota bacterium (assembly GCA_003455555.1). Taxonomy (GTDB): domain Bacteria; phylum Patescibacteriota; class Minisyncoccia; order Phycocordibacterales; family UBA11359; genus UBA11359. The sequence goes on along the minus strand of DMQX01000024.1, from coordinate 1,148 downwards.
CTTTGGAAGTAAAATACAAAAAGAAGAATATTTACGATGTGCTGTGCATGACCGTTGAAGAGTCGCTTAAATTCTTTGAAGACATTCCAGCTATAGCTGATCGTCTCAACGTTTTGCAGGATGTTGGTCTTGGCTATTTGCAGCTCGGCCAAAGTGCTACAACTCTCTCCGGCGGTGAGGCTCAGCGTGTAAAAATTTCTTCAGAATTATATCGCCCTCATGTTCAGAAAACAATCTATTTGCTGGATGAACCAACTATTGGTTTGCATTATGAAGACGTAAAAAAATTGATCGAGATCTTGCAGACGCTTGTTGATAAAGGTAACACCGTCATGGTTATCGAGCACAACATGGATCTCATAAAATGTTCTGACTACGTCATAGATATTGGACCGGAGGGCGGGGATCGTGGTGGTATCGTGGTTGCGAAGGGTACACCGGAAGATGTGGCGAATAATCCTAAAAGTTTTACCGGGGCATATCTAAAAAAAGTTTTGAAAAAAGCCGGAAGAAAATAAAAGTTGCGTATAGTAACTTTGTGATGTAGGTTAAAGGCAGATTTCGTTGCTCTTTTTGAGGTGAAAATGTGTAAACATGAGCACAAAGAACCAATCAGTTTCTGGTTGCTTCTTTACCCATTCGCCATCGTGGCTTGTTTCGTTCTCTTGGTGTTTCGATTGGTCGGTCTCATCAAAGTTCGAGGTGCCGAAAATTTTCCTAAAAAAAAGAAAGGACTATTGATCGTCTCACCGCATATGTCTTTTTGGGAGCCAGCTGCCCTGCATGTCCTCATCAATCCGATCCATTACTTTTTTCATCCGGTCGCGATACCGTGGAGTACGCCGGACAAGGAGGGTTTGTATGATAAATGGTTCTGGCTATTTTTCCGACCGCGTTCCGTTCCGGTTTCAAGACGTGCGGACAATAAGCGCGAGGCCGTGAAGGCTCTAAACAAAATCATTGAACTCCTACAAATGAAGCATAATGTAATTTTGTTTCCGGAAGGAACACGCAAGCACGAAGCTAAAGATTGCATAAAAACCCCTTCCGGTAAGAACTGTATTGGCAAACTCAAGAACGGAGTTGGTTCTATTATTTGCCGATCTGGCTGCGTCGTTGTGATTGTTTGGTTCGAACGTGTATGGTGG
>DMQX01000029.1:1751-4207 GCA_003455555.1 Candidatus Tayloriibacteriota bacterium | reverse complement strand
ATTGAGGATCGACCCTCTTCGCCCTGGCTTGAAGTGGAACTTCAAACTCGCTTAAGATAATTATAGTACAAGTATTTTTGAAAGCAATAGAGCCATCTTTACGCTAGATAGTTGACACAAGACCAAAATCTGTTTTCAAATGCAAACTATTATTTGACACGCATCAATGTTCGTTGGTAAACTATAAGAGTCCAAGTAGTATTTTTGGGCAATGATTCGACAAGTAGGCACGGGGACTACAAGTTGAGCACGAGTTTGTTCTTTCAGCACTGTTAGTGCGCTTCGTAAGAGTTTCTTACCAAGTTTGTTCCTTTAACAAGTCGCGTTCGCTCTTTGCAACGCACACATAATAAATCTCTTCCGAGTCACTCGATTCGGAAAAACCAGCCTCTTGGCCCATCTTTTCAACTTTTGAAACGAAAATATGATCCAGTCGGCTGTTTTTGTTACCTGGGTTTTAAGTTTTTAATATTATTTGCGTACAAAAAGCCCTTTGCAGGGACTTGTGAACGCGGCTGGCGTGAACACGAGGAAAATTTTAGTAAAAATTTATCCGTGCCCTGCAAAGGGCTTTTTGGAAGCTAGTTATCTTGCGAATTCTATAACTCGAGACTCGCGGATAACGGTAATTTTAATTTCGCCTGGGTATTTTAATTCTTGTTCAATTTTAACGGCTATGTTTCTAGCTAAGTCATGAGCTTGCATGTCGGTAACTGAAAGGGGAGCGACAAAGACTCGTACTTCACGGCCGGCGGCAATAGCATAGCATTTTTCAATACCAGTAAATGAGTTGGCGATCGCCTCTAGGTCACCAAGCCGTTTCAAATAATTTTCCAAACTATCAACTCGAGCTCCAGGACGGCTGCCGGAAATGGCATCGGCCACTTGCACAATAACAGATTCAACAGTTTCATAAGGATATTCCTCATGATGGGCCTGCATGGCTTTAACAATTGCTTCTGAGGCGCCAAACTTTTGCAAAATACGACGACCAATCTCCACGTGGGTGCCTTGGACTTCGTGATCAACTGCTTTGCCGAGGTCATGTAGAAGTCCGCCTGCTTTAGCCACTTGGACATCAGCGCCGAGCTCTTCTGCGATCATGCCGGCGATGTGAGCAACTTCAATAGAGTGCTGAAGAACATTTTGACCATAACTAGTTCGAAAACAAAGTCGGCCTAGAATCAAAACAATGCGTGGATCAAGGTTAAAAATGCCGCATTCATATACTGCAGCGTCACCTTTTTCTTTTATGGTTTTATTTATGAGCAGCTTGGCTTTTTCAACGGTTTCTTCGATCTTGGCGGGTTGGATGCGGCCATCGGCGATCAAAAGCTCAAGAGAAATACGAGCGATCTGTCGGCGGATCGGATCAAATGAAGATATCGTGATTACGCCGGGAGTGTCATCAACAATGATCTCAACGCCAGTCATTCTTTCAAAAGCTTTTATGTTTCGACCTTCTTTGCCGATGATTTTGCCTTTGATCTCGTCGTTAGGAATGGTGACCGAGGTGGTCATGAGGTCTGAGGGCACAGAGTTGCCGAGTCGATGAATGGCCGTTGCCAGTATGCTCTTGGCTCGTTGCTCGATCTTGTCTTGGCCAAATTGCTCGAGTTTGTGTAAGCGCACAAGCAGATCTTCTTCACATTGCAGCTCTAAGTTTTGCAACAAAATTGCTCGAGCCTCACTTTCGTCGAGCTTGGCAATTTTTTCTAGCTCTTTTTGCTTTGTTGCCTGCAAAGCTTCAGTTTTATCCCGAATTTCTTTAATCTCGACGATCTTTTGCTTAATTGATTCGATCTCTGAAACTACTGACTGCTCGCGTTCATCGATCTGGTCTTCCTTTTTGATAACCCGCTCTTCCGCTTTCTTGAGTTTTTCTTCACGTTCCTTGGCTTCGGCGCGAGTTTGCTGCATGACGTCGACCGCCTTATTTTCGGCATCTAAAGACATACGTTTTGCCTCCTCTTTGGCTTTGAGGAGCATATCTTTTATCTCAACTTCTACACTGCCGCGCTTACCGAGAGAAACAACGAGTCGAATGTAGTATCCAAGGGCAACTCCTGCGACCGCTACCAATACGGCGATTATGGTTAATAGTTGTGGTGACATATTTCAGGCACCCCCGTTTCTGGGCTTTTAAAAATGTTGTATGTTATGCGTTTTGGGACAGAACTTGGGTAACATTGCGTAAAAGGTTTAAAAACGAAAGGTGAAATTAACAAATAAAGTAACAACTACATCATAAAACAATATTGAAGAAAAGTCCACCTGGTGGGAAAAAGGAAAATAAGTATGAAAAAAGAGCTCATGAAGAGCTCTTTTTTATGTGAGCTTTTAAATTAGAGGATCTTGTCCACGATGCCGTATTTTTTGGCTTCCTCGGCGTTCATAAAGAAGTCGCGGTCGACGTCTTTTTGGATCTTGGAGAGCGGCTGTCCGGTATTGGCAGG
>DMQX01000029.1:0-1565 GCA_003455555.1 Candidatus Tayloriibacteriota bacterium | reverse complement strand
AGCGGCTGTCCGGTATTGGCTGCCAAAATTTTATTGAGATTTTCACGAATGCGAAGAATTTGTTTAGCTGTGATTTCAATATCAGCGGCGCGACCTTCGGCTCCGCCCGATGGCTGGTGAATCATAATCTCAGAATTGGTCAGTGCAAAACGCTTGCCTTTGGCGCCGGCTGAGAGGAGGAGCGCGCCGGCAGAAGCGGCGAGTCCAACGCAGACAGTTGAAACATCAGATTTGATGAAGTTCATGGTGTCGAGCACGGCAAGAGCGGCGGTCACAGATCCGCCAGGAGAGTTGATGTACATCATAATATCTTTTTTCGGATCTTCAGCTTGGAGGAAGAGTAATTGAGCAATGACAATGTTGGCGCTATCGTCGTCGATCGGGCCACCGAGGAAAATGATGCGATCTTTGAGCAAACGTGAGTAAATGTCATACGCACGCTCACCGTTTTGTGATTTTTCTATAACTGTTGGGATGAGGTTCATATATTTGAAGACGTTAATTATACTGATCTTTGTACAGGGGAGTATAGCAGAATGAGGCTAAAAATCAAAAAGAAACTGAAAACAAACTTTTGAATTGTACGCATAAAAGCCTTCTGGCTTTTTGCTCTGCTCGCACCGTCGTGCTGCGCAAGGCATTCAAAAGTTTGTTTTCAGTTTCTTTGTGTTATTGTGTACAATACTCATATGAGACTCCATAACTTTTTTATTGATCAGAAGATCGGCGAGGCCAAGTTGATCCGACTCGAGGATGCGGAGCTCTTGCACCAACTCAAGAATGTTTTCCGTTTGGAGAAAGATGCACAGATTGTTTTGCTAGACAACAGCGGATTTCAGTTTCGTTCACGAGTTGAATTGCTCACAAAAAGTGAAGGAGTTTTCGAAGTTCTGGAAGTAACAGAAAATAAAGTGAAACCGGCGCGCGGAGTTTGCCTTTGTGTTTCGATGATTAAGAAGGATAATTTTGAGTGGATTTTGGAGAAGGGTACCGAGCTTGGGGTCAGTTATTTTATCCCGATCGTTTCCGAGCGCAGTATCAAAACAAATTTTAATCACGAGCGCGGCTTGAAAATTATGAAGGAGGCCTCTGAACAGTCAGGGCGCGCCAAGTTGCCCGGACTATATGAAGTTATTACCCTTGAAACTGCTCTTCAACAAGTAGAGAAAGATAAATTTTTTGCCATCGCTTTCCACAAAGATGGCAAAAAGTTTGATCCTAAAATTGCCGATCCAAAAATGAATGCGGTTTTCATAGGTCCTGAGGGCGGCTGGTCAGAAGCGGAGCTTGAAGCGTTCAAAAAATACGGCGTGGAAATATATTCTCTGGGAGATCAGACCTTGCGTGCGGAGACTGCTGCGATTGCGGCTTCAGCACTTCTTTTGTTATAGTTAAGAAAGTTTTCCAGCCTTCTCAAACATAAAATCAAAAATCTTTTCAAATGTTTCTTTTACGTTTGGGTTATCAATAATTGTCGTGATCATTCCGTCTTTGTAGTCAGTAATTGCGACTTTGTTTCCATATATAATTACTTGGGCTGGAATTTCAAATCCGCTAATGATTCC
>DMQX01000087.1:2805-4750 GCA_003455555.1 Candidatus Tayloriibacteriota bacterium | reverse complement strand
CTGAATTCAGTGAACTAAAAACCGAAGACCTAACAGAAAGTGCCAATTCTACAAAAAAAAGACTAAATGAATTAAGGGGCAATCTTGGCATACCGCAGGAGCGAATGGCGGAAAAACAAAATAAAACTGAAAATGAAAATTTGGCAAAACCCTTAAGTAGAATACCGATATCGAAAGAAAAACTCGAACGGCTTCGATATCTTAATAGGGCTAAGGAGCTTATGGGTAATTTATATAGCGATGAAGAAAAAGAGCGTGCAACTTTGATTTCTGAATATGACGACACCTTGCGTGAATACCAGCTCAACATTGCAAATGACGCTCCATCCGAAATAAAATTTGAATCGCCCGTAGAAATTTTTACTGAAAATGATGTTTTGAAATGGAAAGACGGGAGTCAAAGATTTAAAGAACTTTCTACCGCGATACAGAATGGATCAATGCAACAAAAATTTGAAAGAGTTTTTAATCCGATTAGTACCAGTGAATTAAAAGCATTGTTCTTAAAAGAAAAACCCGTCGTATTACTCCAATCGCCTATAGATGTTACTAATTCTGACAATATCGCACTCATTAATTTATTGAAATCCTTTGGAGTAGAAATTATGGGTAACTATTTGTATGACAAGATACAAGTCCGTGATGTTATGCAAACACACAATGATATATTTAAGGATATAGGTTCTAATGATCCTGATGAAGTCATGAATATTCTTCATTCTCTTAAAACGCAAGATGATGGTGTGGAAAAGAAGCATTTGGCCATCGGTGTTCTGCTCGGGATTCCTGTCGGGGCGGCGAAAAAATTTGAGCATTTTTCGAAAGAACAGAAAAAAGGCGTAGAATTCCCGAAAACAACTCGGATGAATGTGTACGGTATTCAGTGGGCAGATTTCGACGATTCCTTGGAGAGTAAAATTAGGCAAGCAAAGTTAAAATCTGCTTTTGAACTTTCTGGTATATTGGATAAATAGAATTATCTTACATTGTGTGAACACTCCTACGAAGGAGTGTTTTTTGTTATATACTATGTTTGTTATGGATCACACTTCGTACCCCTACGGGTATCACGAAGCGAGAACCAGATAGCCCGCCATGAATAGAAAACACCTTATTTTTTTCGGATTTGGTCTAATGTGGTGTTTTGGGTTATCCTTATTTTTTTTAAATCAGAAGGGGATAAATGCGCCAATACTGGAGCGGGCCGTTTCATTTGCTGAGGCGATTGTGCCGGTCGCGGTCAAAAAACCGGTCACGATCTTGGCTTTTGGCGATATGATGCTGGATCGAAAAGTACGGGAGCAGATCGTGGCTCAGGGCCCCGAGTACCCCTTTGCTTTGATCAAGGATTTTTTGAAGGGAAATGACATTGTGGTGGCTAATGCCGAAGGCCCCTTTACTGACAGGCCTTCCGTCACGATGGGTGTGAAGGATGGGCCACTAAATTTTACTTTTGATCCGGCAATGCTGCCGATCCTTAAAAATCTTGGATTTACATTATTTAGCCAGGCCAACAATCATGCGATGAATTTCGGTCTGGCCAGTTATCAGCAATCTATTTCCCATATTGAAGAAGAGGGTCTTGGCTGGTTTGGCGATCCGCGCAATATTGATGTGGCGCCGTATTTCCAAAAAGTGCGTGGCGAAAAAGTTGCTTTTATCGGCTATCACGAATTTGCCCATAGGGGACTCGACAATGTTCTTGAGACCATTAAAAATGCCAAAAAAGAGGCCACATTTATTGTGGTTTATCCGCACTGGGGCGATGAGTATCAACTTGAGGCGAATGATCTTCAGCGGGAGACCGGGCACGCTTTTATCGATGCCGGGGCTGATGTGGTGATTGGCGCTCATCCGCATGTGATCGAGCCGATTGAGATGTATAAAAACAAAGTGATTTTTTATTCTTTAGGTAATTTTATTTTTGATCAGCAGGCTAATGCGC
>DMQX01000087.1:0-2730 GCA_003455555.1 Candidatus Tayloriibacteriota bacterium | reverse complement strand
GGCTAATGCGCCGACCGGCCGGGGTTTGGGGGTAAAAATTTCTTTAACACAAGATACTGCTACTTACGATCTTTTTCCTTTAAATATTGTAAAGCAGCAGGCCGTACTCATGAGTGAGTCGGATCGAACTGCTCAGCTTGCACAGCTAAATTTACAAAGTGGTGAAATTGTTGTCTCGAGGGACAATTATATGAAATAAAAAGCTTGAGTCTGTGTAATAGTAGGTGTGAAAATATATAAAAACAAAAAGGCCTATATTGTGGCCACTGTCTTTGGACTTTCCCTTATTATCATTATTCCAAGCGTTTCTTTCGCTCAAAAGGTACATAACCAGCACATCGGTCTTATGAAATCCGGCGTGCAAATAGGCCTGTTCAAGCCACATATGGCTGAGTATCGGGCTCATTTTGGGGTAGTTTCTAGTGTGAACGGTTCAGTTTTTACCCTTAACAGTCCGGGTAAAAAAAATCAGCCCGATTTTACGGTTAATACCGATGCCAACACTATTTTCAAGAAGGATGGCGTTAGTAGTAGTCTAAGTGAGCTTGTAGCTGGTCAGCATGCGGTAGTCAGGGGCTTAACAGCGACTTCGACCAATACAATCTCAGCTCAAAGTGTTAATATTATTACACACGAGCCTACCAGGAACGGGTTAAGACATGTCTTTAATAAATAATAAAAAACTGTATGTTATTACTTCAATTATCATTATTGTTGGTGTTTTCTACGTTGGCTATTTGCGTGCAGTTGCACCGACAAGCAACTCGAATGGCTCTGCAAAAACAGGAGTTCTAGAAAATGGGGCTATAAAGAATTATAAAACTATCCAAATCGGGAGAGCGACTATTCAGGCCGAATTGGCCACGACAGAGGCGCAGCAGGTCCAGGGTTTATCAGGCCGAACTTCGTTGGCTACAAGCACGGGTATGCTTTTTGTTTTTGATCGTGCTGATAAGTGGGGAATTTGGATGAAGGATATGAATTTCCCGATCGATGTATTATGGATAGATTCAAATTTGAAAGTTAATTACATTGTCGAGAACATGACCCCAGCCAGTTACCCAACCACATACTGGCCACAAACTCCTGCCAGTTACGTTTTGGAGATTCCTGTCGGAACAATAAAGAGTGACGGAATTTCCGTTGGACAAAGCGTAGTTTTGAAATAATTTTTTAAAAAAATCGGCCGTGGTGTCAGTGTGACACCACGGCCTTTTGGTTAATCGCAATCATGTTCGCGATGTTTCGGCAGGAGACCCAGCTTACGCATTGTAGTCCTCGCGTCGCGTTGAAGAGCCTGCTCCTCAGCCGATTTCACGCTCTTGAGTTCGGACAGGTCGGGCACAACTATCTTTTTGTGCTCGAATTCGGACATGTCGATTCTGTGAGCTTTCTTGGGTTTAAAACCTCCTTTCTCGCTTACATCCTCGACTTTGCTGATAGACACTTGTTCAGTACCCGGTACTGCTGGCATGTGTTAATCCTTTCACACATGAAAGAGAAATGGAACTAGAAACGGAACGACTCTGTAAATAGTATTTATCAGAAAAATGCTTCTGTCAATTGCGGAAAACTGATATAATAACTTCATTCTTATACCAATAACCAACGAAACGAAAATGGATACAAAAATGAAAAAGATCAAAGTGGCGATCAATGGAGCTGGACGAATCGGGAGGGCCTTTCTAAAAGTCGCACGTCAACATCCAGAAATTGAGATAGTGGCCATGAATGACCTTGGCGACATCAAGAGTATTGCTTACCTATTGAAATACGACACGGCCTATCGAACTAGCGATTTCCCAATTGAAGTTCAAGGGACCAACATTGTAGTGGATGGCCAGCCAATCCAGTACCTCAGCGAAAAAGATCCGGCCAAATTGCCTTGGGGCGCGCTCGGAATTGATGTGGTTGTTGAATCAACTGGACTTTTCACAACTTATGAAAAAGCTCAGGCGCACATTGTTGCCGGCGCCAAAAAAGTTGTGATCAGCGCGCCGGTCAAAGACGAGCCATTGCCCGGAATTGCTGGCGGCACGGTGCTCATGGCTATCAACGATGAAAAACTCGTTGATTGTGTCATAAGTTCTAATGCTTCTTGCACAACCAATGCCGGCTCACCGCTTATGGCCATTTTGCACGAAAAGATCGGCATAGAAAAAGCTTTGCTCAATACTGTGCATGGTTATACGGCTAGCCAGGGAATTGTTGATGGGCCAAATAAAAAGGATTTCAGAGAAGGGCGAGCAGCTGCTCAAAATATTGTGCCTTCATCGACTGGTGCTGCAATCGCGGTGACCAAAGTTTTGCCAGATCTCAAAGGCAAGTTTGATGGTATTTCGATCCGCGTGCCGGTAGTTGTTGGTTCGATTGTTGATATTACTTTTATTGCTAAGCGAGATACGACCGCAGAGGAAGTAAATTCGATCTTGAAAGAAGCCGCAAAATCCGATCGTTGGAAAAAAGTTTTTTCAGTTACCGAGGAACCACTTGTTTCTTCAGATATTATCGGCTGCAAGTATGCGTCACTCGCGGACTTGGCCTTGACTCGAGTTGTTGGCGGAAATTTAGTAAAAGTTTTGGCTTGGTACGATAACGAAATGGGCTACACCCATACACTTGTCGATCATGTCATTAAGACTGCGGAATCCATAAAATAATATGGAAAAGAAGACCATTATTATTATTTGTTCCTTAGTAATCATTGTTGCTATTATCGTTGTTATTAAG
>DMQX01000047.1:3042-6274 GCA_003455555.1 Candidatus Tayloriibacteriota bacterium | reverse complement strand
TATAAGAGACAGGCCTTATATCTACTTTTAAGTTGGCTTTTTGCCACCTACCCTAAACCGCTAGCCGTCTTCTGTCGAGTAGCCATTGTTGTGATCATGATTGGTGGGTTAACCTGGCAGGTAGTCAGCGCTAACACGCCGGCTAAAGAGAATTATCGCGAAGCCGCCCAATACCTTGACGACCATGCAACAACACAAGACATCATAGCCATAACTTCCCCTTTCACTATTTATCCAGTTGAATATTATTATCGAGGCAACGCTGAGCTGGCAACACTCCCAATCTGGAACAGACTAAAGTTCGGACCGATCCCAACATTTAATGAACAGACCATGCCACAAGAAATCGCAACTTTGAAAGACGCACATCAGAAACTCTGGCTTCTTCAAAGCTATGACCAAGGTTACCAAGAAAAAATGCGCATCTATTTTGATACGCATTTCCAGAGGCTCAACGCCACTGAGTTTTCCCACAACCTTATATTATATGAATACAGGTTGCGCTACGATTAATTAATTTAGAAGGCGGAACGTTGCGCTAAACCAAGAGCATATTCTGGCCACCAGACTCCTGCGTTTGGTCCACCATTACAGTTACCGTCAGATTCGCCCGGAGCTTTGAGCCACAGAAAAGCATCAGCGTGAGAATCGCCAGTATTAGTGGTTGGCAATTTACCCAAGCCTCGTCCTGCTGGGTTACACCATTCGCCGTTTGAACCAAGTCCGTTTCGGCTGGTATCAACGACGAAATGTTTGCCGCCCAAAGCATTACTTAATTGATCGCCGAACTGAAGATTTTCAGAAAGTCCGGTAAAGTTAGAAACGTTCAAAGCAAAGCCATCGGCCGCCGCTACGCCTGCCCGGTTCAAGCGGTCAGCCATAGTTGAGACACTTTGCCAGCCTGGATGACCGGCATCCATGTAGACACTAGTACCAGAATTATTTTTTAGAGTTTTCACCGCAGATTTCAGCATGTCCATTCTAGCTTGCTGATCTCCAGATGAAAGGCAATCCATTTGTGCCAATGAATCTGGTTCTAAAACAACCACGGCCTTTCTGTTTCTGATAGCATTCTGAACTGAACCGATCCATGTGGCATATGCTGAAGAATTACTAACACCTCCAGCGGAATAGCTACCGCAATCTCGGCCGGGTACGTCATAGAGAACCATTACTGGAGTCTTTCCAACCTTGGTTGCAGCGTCCACATAACTTTTTACATCATTGTAGATATTGCCGCCATTCCAATCGCCAAACCATTTTACCGCGGAAGCACCCGCAATCTTTTGCATTTGTGCCGCATCCTGAGGACGGGTCGATTGCCATTCACTAGCCTGACGCGCAGCGTTGGAGTTCGGATCTACATAGAAGGTCGAACCTGCCAGACTTATGGCCTGAACCACAGGTGGGACCACAGACACAGGAGTGGCTGTAAGTAGATTTACCGGCGCGGTTACAAACGTAGATGTTGCTGGAGCAACATTAGTCGAGTTTTTCTTAGGGGCATTATTTGTATTCAGGGATATTTGTGTTTGAGCAATTACAGTGTCGCCCTTTTTAGCAATAAGATCGATCAAATACGGACCGGAACCATTCCAGGTCCAATTAGTGAAATCAATACTTACCTCTTTGTGAGGTGAGTCTTTGTAATTGTTTTGCATCTGAACCGGCATATTATTACCAACCTTCCAATACATTTCGTATTGGCTGATGTCGGTGTCCTGCACTACGGCTTTAAGCGGCTGCACTCCCTGCACTACGGTGCCGGAAGTCGGCCACCAAACCAAAATAGTTGAAGGAGATACAGGTAAAGCAGGCTGAGCCGGAGTTGTTGTAGCTGTTACTGCAGCTACGACAGGAGAACTTGTTGCTCCTGTGTTCGGAGATGTTGTCGATGCACTATTTTGTGTCATCACCAAGTCAGCTGTACTAGTCGCAATAATAATTGGAGCACTAGAATCCACAGCGGCTTTAACTTGAATAGTTGTGTTTGACTGGTCTAAGGAGATATTCATTGTTTTGCTGCCAATCTCATTTCCGCTCAAATCTTTAGCAGTGAATTTTATTGCATAAGGTCCAGAACCGTGCCAAGACCAGTTCGTTACATCCACAGATGCTTCCTTGTGAGGCGAACCGTCGTTACTATCGGCCATAAGGTTTTCCTGACCATTATCCACTTGCCAATACATAACGTATGTAGAAATGTCCTGACCGTCGATTGATGCTTTGAAAGGCTGAACACCAGTTATATTCGCTCCATCCACGGGCCACCAATTATTGATCGGCGTACCGGAAGCCTCGACAATAAAAATACCGCTCTTTCCGAGGAGAGTGGTTGATAGAGGAAAGCATATTATTCCTACCAATAGCAGAGCGGTCCATGTCCGCAGCCGATTGCGGTTATATATATGTGTAGTCATTTATTTTAATTATTTATGGGTGAAATATTTAACCTTTTTGTCTAATAAAATATTTCCGCATCATTATAGGAAATGGCTCTGCTGTACGCAATAGTAAAAACGCTCATCCATTGGCGTGGTTTCAAACTACCGCCTGTTTACTGCACAGTCTGGATTAGCAGAGGACACGGTAGAGTCTTTGTCAAAGCACCTTTTCCTGTAAATAATAAATTAGCCTTACGTCTCAAAGGTATATGTATTTATCAGTTATTATCGCCGCATATCAAGAAGAGAGAAGGATCGAGAAAACCCTCCGAAGACTGGAGAGGTATTTTTCTAATGTGTCCTACTCTTATGAAATTATCGTTGTGAATGACGGATCGACCGACCGAACCGCAGCCATTGTTGAGAACATGCAATCAAAGATCTATCATTTACGCCTGCTTAATTATCAAAAAAATATGGGCAAAGGTTATGCGGTCAAATGCGGCATGGCGGCCGCTGATGGAAAGCTGTGCTTGTTTATGGACGCCGACAATTCAGTAAAAATAGAAGAGATTGAGAAATTTATCCCTGAGGTTGAGGCAGGAAATGACGTGGTGATAGGCTCCATCGAACTTCAGAAAAAAGATGTTCACGAGCACAACGGCAAACATAGACGCTTCCTGGGTTCCCTTTCCAAAAAATTAATCCAGGTGATTGCTACCCCTAACGTCAGAGATACACAGAGAGGTTTCAAGCTTTTCACCAAAGAAGCCGCTGAGATAATTTTTCCAAAGCTGACCATACATCGATTTGGTTTTGATATTGAGCTGTTGGTTATAGCTGAGGCC
>DMQX01000047.1:0-2793 GCA_003455555.1 Candidatus Tayloriibacteriota bacterium | reverse complement strand
GGTTATAGCTGAGGCCAATGGATTTAAAATAAAAGAAATGCCAGTCGCCTTTGACAACCCAGCCGGATCGACGGTTACTTTTTCGTCATACTTCACGACATTTATTGAGCTTATGAATATCAAATTCAAGAAAGTCATGGGTCTGTATTCGAACGAAGGCGGGATAGTTCCTCATAACCGCAGAAGTTATACCCCCATAAAATATGATACAGAAACTCTTCATAATACTTAACATTTCGCTTCTTGTTGTCTCGCTCATTTTTGCGGGTATGCCTTTTCATAATGCCGAAGCTGCAATCAGCAACTGGCAAAAAGGTGTCTCGATCTATTCAAGTTGGAACACCCAATTTGCCGGAGATGCATTTAAACAATCAGTTCAGAACGCCGCGGCCGCACATGCCAACTACATTACTTTAATTATCCCTATCTATCAATCTAGCGATACCGGCACCGACATTCAAAATGGCGGCAATACACCGACCGATGACGCGCTTATTTCGGCGATTACTTATATTCACAGTTTAGGTTTGCATGTCATGCTGAAGCCTCATCTGGATAAGTTCAGCGGAGGCTGGCGAGCCAGCATAAATGCAACCGATCGCGTGACCTGGTTCAAAAATTATACAAATATGCTGTCACACTATGCGCAGATCGGCGCTCAATATAATGTGGAAGATTTTTGCCTTGGCACTGAACTAATAGGCATGAGTGACCCTACGGCCAACAGCACCAATACTGCAAATTGGAAAACTTTGATCGCAAATATCCGAAAAGTTTTTCCCGGAAAACTGACCTACAGTGCCAACTGGGGCGGCCAAGGCGGTCCAGCGGACGAAAAAAACCATATTCAGTTCTGGGATAGTCTGGATTACATTGGCATATCTGCGTACTTTTCTTTGGGTGGGAACGGATCGGTAGCTAGCAACGAAAGCACTTGGGGATTCTTAAACAAGGGTGACATAACGCCACTCCAACAACGATGGAACAAACCTATCGTATTTACGGAAGTTGGATATCGAAGTGTGACGAATTCTTATAACTCCCCGTGGGATTACGAACTTTTCGGTCCGGTAGATCAGCAAGGACAAGCCAACGACTATCAGGCACTATTTGAATACTGGAATACCCAAGGTTTTATGCAGGGTGTTCAGCTCTGGGATTGGAATGGAGATCCGAATGCTGGTGGCAACGATACGAGCTACACGCCTCAACACAAGCTCGCCCAGACCACCATGAGCACATACTTTAATAACGGCGGTACTCCGCCGCCTCCGGTCGGCAATCCAAACTTTACGGGCTCTTCAAGTGCCACCACGAATACCATCACCGTCGGTCAAGCTGTGGATATCGCTTCGACCGTCACAAATAAAGGCGCCCCAACCAGTGGTATAAACGTTGATGTCGAAATTTTTAATTCTTCCGGTCAACAGGTGTTCCAAAAAGTCTACGATTCGCAGAATTTCCCTCAAAACCAAAATGCGACTTTTCACACTAGTTGGACACCATCTGCGACTGGAAGTTATACGGTAAAACTTGGTGTATTTAACTTCAACTGGTCGCAGAATTACTTATGGGTTGATAATGCACTGAGTCTCAGCACAGGTGGCAATCCTCCGCCCCCTCCACCTCCATCAGGCGTTCCAAATTTTAAGAGCACTTCTAACGCCACTCCAAACCCGGGAAGTCTCAATCAGCCGATCGATATCGTTTCCAATATTACGAACAGCGGCCAGGCTGTCAGTGGTGACGTTGTCGACGTCGAAGTTTATGACTCATCTAGTAAACAGGTGTTCCAGAAATTCTACGACGCTCAAAGTTTCTCCCAAAACCAGACTGCCGCTTACCACACCAGCTGGACACCAACTGTAGCAGGAAATTACACCACAAAATTAGGCATATTCAATTCCAACTGGACGACAAATTATCTATGGGTCGATAACGCCGTGTCTATAAGCACCAGCGGAAATCCCCCTCCGCCTCCGCCACCTCCACCGCCGCCAGCAGCTGGTCCAATTGATGTTTGGTGGCCAACTAATGGCGCAACCGTGGGTGGAAATTCCGTACCCTTCAAAGGCTTAGTCGAAAATCTTGATGTAGCCAACTACGACATGTTCTGGCAGGTTAACGGCGGTCCGCTCGTTGCAATGCCGACTAATAATACTGACTATCCGCATAAAGAATTTGACACCGACCTGACCAGCTGGACTTGGAATGGGGCTGGACCTTACCACATCAATTTTGTAGCAAAAGATAAAAGCGGCAACGTGATCAATCAAAAGCAGGTCGACATAATGGTTGTGCATTAAAATAAATAAATATATAAAGGAAAAGGCCGCGAGTATGTTCGCGGCCTTTTTGTTATTGTCCAGGCCCAAATCTGTCAAGTAATTGGCGGTGAAGTTATCCACCCTAAACGTGCCCTTTTATGCACCTTTTGTACACAATTTATGCACCTAAAAAAAGACCCATTTTGCACCCTGACCATACAATATAGTAACGAAGAGTTTATTGGCTAATCTTCAAATATAATGCTACATAATTTGATTATCGCCTCAATTGGTCTTTGGATAATATTTTCGCTTTTTCTGGGAATGAGCGCACAACAGATGACGGTCAGTCTGGTGATTGTTGGCGCAATCGTGTCGGCAATTGCTTTTCGCAAAGCTTATAAGGACTACGATCCTCAACTCTACTCATGAATCTTTGACTCGAGCATTTTTAACCCAGCCTATATCAAGAATATTTGCGTGATCCGTCTACGTGGTGACCCTACGGGTTGGTTTTCAGAACCTG
>DMQX01000061.1 GCA_003455555.1 Candidatus Tayloriibacteriota bacterium | reverse complement strand
GTATAAGAGACAGGTTCATATGCGCTTCTTGAAATAAGCACGAAATCCTCTTTAGACCAAACTAGTAGCGGAAATTTGCCACCTGACTGGATTACCTTGAACCGCCTGACCGGCGACATCGTCCCAAATGAAGGGACCCTCACCACAAACTTTTCATACGATGCCTTACGAGTACCTTGGAACATTGCCTTGGATTATGAGTGGTTCAAGGATCCTCGCGCAAAAAGTTATTTGGATAACCTTAAAATATTAAGCGCATATTGGAACACCGATAAAAAACTTTACTCTGTATATAAACACGATGGAACCACGTCTTCATTCACAGAGACACCAGCAATGTACGCAGGCAGTATTGGATATTTCATGTGGAGCGATCCAAAAGTTGGGGCGGAAATTTACAAAGATAAATTATCGTCATTATTCAATCCCGACATTAACAGTTGGAAACAACCACTCAGCTACTACGATGACAATCGGGTCTGGTTTGGCATCGCACTTTACAGCCATCACCTGCCAAACTTATCAGAAAATTAATTTGAAATATTATGACGAAACCCACCAACCTAGAACAAACAAAAAAGAATTTCCTGATAACAAAAGTCAGCAAAAAACTTTTGGCTTTTCATGCGGTGCTGTCGTTAGTGTACTTCGCAGTCCTGGCTTTCGTAATGCCAATGTCCAACCCAGTACTGTTCGTCTTGCTCATCGCCGGCGAAGTCTTCCATATTTTCCAAATGTTGATGTACCTTTACACTATCTGGGAGACGGACTATCAAGCCATGAAAGATGAAAGTTTTACACCAAACGTTGACGTCTTCGTCACGGTCGCCGGCGAACCTATCGATATTGTGGAAGAAACAATTATGGCCATCAAGAAAATGGACTACCCCGCTTTTGAAGTTCATATATTGAACGACGGTTATGTCGCACACAAAGAAAATTGGCAGGAAGTCGTACAGCTGGCCGAAAAGTACGACATAAACTGCATAACCAGAAACAAAGCTGGTGGAGCAAAAGCTGGAAACATTAATCATGCAATCGGTCTGACCAGCAATCCTTATATCGCTATTTTTGATGCCGATCATGTACCTCACGCGGATTTCCTCAGAAAGACAGTGTCGTATTTTGCGGATAAAAAGGTCGGCTTTGTACAGTCACCTCAATTCTATAAAAATTACAATGAAAATTTTGTTACCCGAAGCGCCTGGGAGCAGCAAGAATTATTTTTTGGACCCATCTGCAAAGGTAAGAATCGTTTGAACAGCGTTACTATGTGCGGCACCAATATGGTCATTTCGCGTGATGCATTGGTTGAAGTTGGTGGCATGTGTCAAGAATCAATCGCGGAGGATTTTCTGACTGGTATGTTCATGCATTCGAACGGCTGGAAGTCGGTCTATGTACCAGAAGTTCTGGCTGAAGGCTTGGCGCCGGAAGATTTTCTGTCATACTTCAAACAGCAGATGCGCTGGGCTCGAGGAGGCCTCGATGCAGTGCTACAATACAATCTGTTTTTTAGGAAAGGTCTGAGTCTAGCACAGAGACTTCAATACATTAGTTCCTCAAGTTTCTATTTCTCAGGACTTGTCGTGTTACTAAACGCTTTTCTGCCCATAATCTTTCTGTTTACCGGTATGGTGCCAATAGCCGCATCGACCATGCTTTTGGCTTCGATCTTCCTGCCTTACATTTTCTTCACAGTCTACATCCTCCAGCGCTCGACCAACTTCTCATTCACCTTCCCGGCCATCGCCTTTTCTATGGGAGCCTTCAATGTTCATTTACGTGCAATGTGGGCATCTATAACCAAAACGAAATCCAAATTTGAGATAACACCAAAAAGACAAGTTTCAGGAGTTTTCACCAATCTGGTAGTGCCTCAGATTCTGTACATCTGCATCGTTTTAGCAGGTATAACCTTTGCTTTTACACGTGATGGTTTGTCGGCCTCATTTATTGCCAATTCAGCCTGGGCAATATTCAACGGAGCAGTATTTACTCCATTTATTTATGCAGCCACATTCGGCAAGTGGCAAAAGTCCCAGAAGTCAGTGTCAAAAGAAGTACCAGTAGTTGGCAATGAAGTGAGAGTCCCAGCCGGAATCCTCTCTTATGGAAAATAAAAACCTTTCAACCCGCACAGTCACGACGATTATCTTCCTTCTTATGGTTGGAGTTATTCTCTTTTCAGTATTTGCCTTATCCCAGCAAAGCTTGCGTCTCGACGAAGCCCAAAGCTTGTGGCAGGTCAGCCACTACCCCGGCACCATTCTCTACATTATCGCTCAAGACGTGCATGTGCCTGTATACGAAATGTTGCTCTACACCTGGCAGCAGTTCCTAGGCAACGGCGTTGGGGCGAGCCGCACCCTGTCTCTCATCTTTTTCATCGCCTCGATTCCCGTCCTGTATTTATTCGGCAAGCTTGTTTACAATTCTAAGATTGCCATTTTTGCGGCAACAATTTTTGCCATATCGCCATTCATGAACTGGTTCGGCAATGAGATCCGCATGTATAGTCTGCTGGTGTTTATCACCTTACTCAACCAATATTTCTTCGTAAAGATATTCAAAGAAAAGAGTTCCCTGGCCTGGTTCGGATACGGACTAACGGCAGTTATTGGGGTCTATGTGCACTACTTCTTTTTCCTAACACTAATTACTCAGGCAATGTTTTACTTTTCACATCGACATATTTTTCCCCGACAGTCTTTGAAACGCTTTATTATTGTAGCGGTGCTGGTCGCAGTCGCTATATCCCCATGGCTCATATATGTAAGAACTTTGGGCGAAGCTAGTAACACCCAGCCGACTCTTGCACAACCAACAACCGTCGACTTCTTCAATACTTTTTCACAATTCATAATCGGCTTCCAAGCCGATCCGATTAACACGGTTTTCGTATCTTTCTGGCCTCTAATTGTCCTGCTGATTTTTTTGGCTTTGCGAAAAAGCACCATCGTTAACGAAAGTACCGTTTACATGATTTTTTCATTCATCGCTCCTTCAATCTTACTCTTTCTGATCAGCTTGTTCTGGCAACCGGCCTTTCTTTCCAGATATCTAATTTTTACAGCCCCTGCCTTATATCTACTTTTAAGTTGGCTTTTTGCCACCTACCCTAAACCGCTAGCCGTCTTCTGT
>DMQX01000075.1:12233-12539 GCA_003455555.1 Candidatus Tayloriibacteriota bacterium | reverse complement strand
TCTCAACTTTTTCTGCTTTTGCTGGAGTTTCTGCTTTTGCAGTTTTTTTGGTCTTTTTGTCGAGAGCCTTATAAACATTTAGAGCTTCCCGCTTGTTGTACTTACCGCAATTAACGCAGGCTCGGTGGTTCATTCGAGGAGAACCGCAACTCTCGCAAAGAGTAACACGAACACCAACTAGGGCGTGGTGTGAACGTCGTTGTGCACTCTGAGAGTGCGTGTGTCGCATGTGATTTACCATATGAGGGCTAGTATACATTGTTTGGTAATTTTATCAAGAGTGGCGTACTGAAAAGAGCTTTTGAG
>DMQX01000075.1:3771-12014 GCA_003455555.1 Candidatus Tayloriibacteriota bacterium | reverse complement strand
GCGTACTGAAAAGAGCTTTTGAGGGCACGCATAATTTTTTGCTAAAAATTTGCTCCAACTCGGAGCCAGTCGCTCCTCGTAGTCCCTCAAAAGCTCTTTTCAGTACGCTAAAATAAAAAAATAATCAAATGGTAAAACAAAAGCTATGCAAGAAAAAACCGCTGGCGTTACAATTAAGTAATACCAGCGGCTTAAATTACCTCCTTTCGAAATCAAAAGAGCTTATCGAACATACTGCCGCTTGAGGTAGATGGGCTTGCCCAGATCATCAAAATGATTTTCCAGATTCGCCCAATCTAGCAAATCTTGTGGCATGATTGCCATGAGCGATGGATCCTCCGCCAAGTGACGGATGACCATCACAAAACCCTCGAGGTGGGTCTTGTATACTGCGCCGCAGGCGACCGTAACGGCGGGGATCGAAATGGCTTGGAGCAAAGTCTCCCTGCCACCACGATCATCGTCAACCATCGGCTCGCTTCGGAAGCACATGTTGCCGCCGGAGTAACCTTCCTTCAGCGCAGCTTCGTTCATCACGAAGAAAAATTTGCGATGAAGTCCCGTGTCTCCCGGCGTGTCACTCGGAAAATCTTGGTGGTGGACGCGAACGATCAGATTCATGCGAATCTTTACCTTGGTGCCATCCGACATGAGTTCTTCCTGAAGTTCGCGAACCGCAGTTTCGGGAGCCAACTCGAAGCCTTGATTGTCGTTGCCGCCGGGCGCCTTGTACTGAATGGTCGCGAAGTTGCCGGTAACGTAAGGCAACATCCGGAAGTACAAGACTCCGTTGCGGACCAAATAGATGAAGGTCCCGCAAAAGAAACTGGTGATGCCCTGTACGGCCAACGTCGAATGGATGTTGTACTTCTTTTGCGCCGCAACTTGGGGAACCTGTTGAACTGTCATACCAACCTGCCTTTCAAGAGTGCAGTGTTTTACAATGAGCTGGCAACCAAAAGGTTACCATATAAACTCTGGTACTATTATATCACAAATAGGACTAAAGTCAAGCAAAATTTTGGCTAAAAAAAGACCCTCTTCCGCGATGGCGAAATAGGGTCGGATTAGGCTTGATATTAGGCCTGTTTTTAAGCCTTACTTACAATCAGAGGCGCCGGCGGCGGTGACAACGGAAAGAGCCGGGAATCGTTCTCAAACAAGTGTCTAAGACCCAGGAAATGAAGGTGATTTCGGAATCCGTGTCCATAAGGACTACGACGTGGATCGTTCTCTCTCTTGAGCAGTTCCTGAACCGAAACCAGACTCGGCGGTTCAAAGAAGCGATTGCCAGTTTCGGCCATGATATTGGTGCGCATTTCCGTACCTTCCAAACCGCGCAAATCGACGGTGTGAAAATGCACATGAAATACATCGTGAACCCAAGCGTTGTACTTCACAAACGATTCAAGCAGGTACAATTTGCTGCCAAAAGCCAGAAACCTCTGACGCAAAGGGTCAAAGATCTTTTCCGACGGCATTTGCTCAGCCAACTGACTGCTGACCTGTTCGGGAAAAATTTGGTAACTGTCCATCTGACCAACCCGGCAAACTACCGTAAGAACCTTCAGGATCCCTTCGTTTTGCCAGACGATCAGAACATCAGTATCAAGCTTTTGCATATTATGCATATGAAACTCCTTTTGTTTTGTTTATGATTTGCTTATTCACAGAGAACTTCTGGCATGGATAATACAACTTTTTGGAGATTAGTCAACGAAAAAATATCACCTACGGCTAACGGATATTTTTCAGAAAACTGACACGGTGGATCGGTGTAATCCCCTCTTTTTTGATCGCGGCAATATGGCGAGCGGTGCCATAGCCTTTGTGAATTTCAAAACCGTATGCAGGATGTTTTTTGGCCAATTTTTTCATGTGCACGTCGCGAGTGACTTTGGCCGCGATTGAAGCCAGCGAAATAGCAAATTCTTTTTCGTCGCCTTTGATGATGGTTTTTTGAAAAGAAAATTCTGCCGGCGCGTGCAGACCGCCGTCCAACAAAACCAGGCACTCTGACGGTTTAAAATTTGTTGATCTTTGAATTTTTTTTAAAGAGCCAGCCATGGCCTTGCGAATAGCAAATGACAAACCCTGTGTATCAATAGTTTTATTCGAAATCATTGTGACGGCAAAACTAAAAGTAGAATTTCCGTTATTGCGCAACTTTTGCATTTCACACATTTTTTCGAACCAGGCTTCACGCATTTTTGGGCTTAATTTTTTTGAATCTTTTATTTTTTTAAATCCAAAGTTTTTGAGCAAATTTTTGCGGGTCATTTTGACGGGCACCAAACACACGCCAACCGCAACTGGTCCCGCCAATGGTCCCCGCCCGGCCTCATCTATTCCGATTATGTATTTGGTACCAGCAGGATGCTTCACGTGGTCATTATAATGCGATTCATGAATATTTGAAATCGCAGACACATGCTTTTGCGCCGTGAGGACTGTTTGAAGCGAGTCTGCGAGCGAGTTCCGCAACAAGCAAAAGCATGTGTCGGAGATCTCAACTTTTGTGTATAATCACAGTATGGCAACGCGATTTTCTCACCTACACACCCACTCCCACTACAGTCTGCTGAATGCCCTGCCTAAAATTCCGGACCTGGTAAAAGCAGCCAAGAAATATGGCATGCCTGCACTGGCTCTGACCGACAACGGCAACATGTATGCCACCATCGAATTTTACAAAGAGTGCAAAAAAGAAGGCATTAAACCAATCATCGGCGTCGACGCTTACATGGCTCTTCGCACCCGTAAAGACAAAGAGTCTATCGATAAACGGCGCTCACGTATTATTTTACTAGCCAAGAATGACCTCGGTTACAAAAATTTAATTAAGATTGTCACTTTCTCGCACCTCGAGGGCTTCTATTACAAACCGCGCGTTGACCGAGAACTGCTGGAAAAATATCATGAAGGGATTATTTGCATAGCTCCGGCACTCGGCAGTGACATTACCAACGCGCTCAAAATTTCTGATCAAGAAAAAGCACTCGAGCGTTTGGACTTCTACAAAAAAACTTTCGGTGAAGATTTTTATTTGGAGATTACGCACCATCCCGAACTGGAGAATCACGAGACACTGATGAACGACCTCAAGAAAATGAGCAAAGAAAAAAGTGTGCCTCTGGTTGCGGCGCAGGAGGTTTACTATATGACCGCAGATGACCGCAAAGCCCGCCAGACCCTACTCTCGGTCCAATCCAACAACGATGCCAGTGACCGAGGCGACGACGACGAGGACTTTTCCTTTATGACTCCGGAGCAGGCGGAAAAGAATTTTAAAGACACACCAGAGGCGCTGGAAAACATCCAAAAAATTATAGATAAATGTAATGTGGAAATTGTGCTTGGCTCATGGGTGTTTCCGGCGATCGAAGCTGCGGAGGGTAAAACCTATGACGACACTTTGCGTGATGTAGTATATGCCGGCTTTGAAAAAAGAAATGTTGAGAAAAGCGAAGCGATCTTAAAGCGTGTTGAATACGAATTAGAGGTCATTAAAAACAAGGGTTACTCCCCATACTTTTTGGTTGTGGCTGACTTGCTGCACTATGCCCGAACCCACGGCATCCTCTCAAACATTCGAGGTTCGGTTTCCGGCTCGATGATCACCTATCTCGCCGGCATTACGAATATCGACCCGCTTGAATATCAGATCCCCTTTGAACGTTTCCTAAACCCAGAACGTCCGTCCGCTCCCGATATCGACATGGACTTTGCCGACAACCGTCGCGACGAAATGGTGGATTATGCGCGCAGAAAATATGGGCACGACAAAGTAGCACAGATCGGTACGTTCGGAACCATGGCGGCCCGTGGTTCGGTGCGTGATGCGGCGCGCGCACTCGGCTTTTCAATTCAACTTTCTGACACGATCGCCAAGGCAGTGCCAATGGGCTCGCAAGGTTTCCCAATGACCCTCGAGCGCGCGCTGGAAGAAGCTCCTGATCTCAAAAAAATGTACGACGAGGGCGAAGAAGTCAAAACTATCGTCGATATGGCCATGAAGATCGAAGGCTCGGCTCGTCACGTAGGAATTCACGCCGCCGGTGTGGTTATTTCGCCGACCGACCTCATGGATTACACACCCCTACAATTCGATCCAAAAGGCGACAACAAGATCATTTCTCAATATGATATGTATTCGGTTGAAGAAGCCGGTCTTTTGAAATTTGACTTTCTCGGTCTCAAAAACCTTTCAATCATCGCCGATGCAATTCGTCTCATCGCATTAACCGAAAAGATTCAGCTCGACGTCGATACTATTCCTGTCACCGACAAAAAAACTTTTGAAATGTTGGCCCGCGGCGAAACCGCCGACACCTTCCAATTGAACGGCAGCGGTATGACAAAATTTTTAGTCGAACTGAAACCAACAACCATCCACGACATCAATGCCATGGTCGCGCTCTATCGACCGGGCCCGATTCAATTCATTCCGGAATACATTGCCCGCAAACACGACCATACAAAAATAAAATATTTGGATCCGGCGCTCGAACCTATTCTGGAAAAAACTTATGGCATTTTGGTTTATCAGGACGACTTGCTCATGATGGCTAACAAACTCGCCGGCTACAGTTGGGGCGAAGTCGACAAATTCCGTAAGGCGGTAGGCAAGAAGATCCCGGAAGAAATGGCTAAGCAAAAAGAAAAGTTCATCAACGGTTGCATAAAATATTCTGGCTGGCCGGAAAAGAAAGCACAGGAGATCTGGCTGTGGATCGAGCCTTTTGCAGCTTATGGTTTCAACAAGGCACACTCGGTATCTTACGGCCGCGTCGCCTACATTACTGCTTACCTCAAAGCCAACCACCCAGGCGAATACATGGCCGCTGTGCTTACAGCAGACTCTGGCGACGTTGATAAGATCTCTGAATCGATTGCTGAGTGTAAACGCATGGGCATTGAAGTTCTGCCACCAGACGTGAACGAAAGCTATCAGGAATTTACGATCCGCAAAAAAGATGGCGTCGACAAAGACGGCAAGTCAGTCGTAAAAAACGTGATCCGTTTTGGATTGAACACGATCAAAAACTTTGGCGAAGGCATTTCCGGTTTCATAATCGCAGAACGAAAAATTAATGGTCCGTACAAAAGTATGGAAAATTTCTTGGACCGAATCAAGGATCGTAGTCTTAATAGAAAATCCCTTGAAGCACTAATTAAAGCCGGCGCGATGGATACCTTCGGCGAACGCGGCTCGATGCTTGGCAACATTGACGATCTCTTGGCTTACAACAAGGAGAAGGGTGGCGCGGCTCAGGACTCTCTTTTCGCCGGTCTTGGTGGCTCAGCCCATGGCCTCAAACTTCGCCCAATGCCCGATGCTACTATGGCCGAAAAATTGGCTTGGGAAAAAGAATTGCTCGGCTTGTACATTTCTGGTCATCCACTCGACCTCTATACCGAAAAAGTGAAATCGATCGGCCAGATCGCTCGAGTCAAAGAACATCTCAAAGAAGGTATAGAAACTATTATTTGCGGCGTGATTGAAACTATTCGCGTGATCAAAACTAAAAAAGACGCCGATATGGCCTTCATAAAACTGACCGACAAGAGTGGCAGTATGGAAACCGTCGTCTTCCCAAAATCTTATGAAAAATATAAAGAAATACTTGTCGCAGACACCTGCATTGCCATCAAAGGCAAAGTTTCCGAACGCAATGGTGAAAAAAGCCTTCTCGCCGATATCATAAAAAAAATAAGTTAAAAAATGCAAGAAAAGACCCTTAAAGCGCTTCAGTGGATAGTCGGAATCCTTGATAAAAATAAAGTTGACTACCAGATCGCTGGAGGCTTTGCCGCCAGCGTATATGGTTCTAAACGAAAAATAAACGACATAGACATAGACATGCACGAGGCCGATTTTTTAAAAATCATTCCAGAGATCAAACCATATATTATTTACGGTCCAAAACGTTTCAAAAATGAAAAGTGGGATCTGGAATTAATAACACTTGATTATAATGGTCAGGAGATTGACCTCAGCGGAGCGGACACCTTACGTATGAGTAACAAAGACAAGACAGCTTGGATCTCTTACGAAAAGACCTCATTCAACACTGTACCCAGGACTGTGAATGGGTTAAATATCAAGGTCCTCCATCCCCTTGAACTAATAAATTACAAAAAAGAACTGGACGGCGAACAGCAATCGGAAGACATTCTGGCTGTTGAGAAATATATTTCTGAAAATCCGCTATAAGATTTCCCTGTGCTCTCATAAGTTGCTTTCTGTAGCGTTTCCTTAGCCCTGTTTACAGTCATATTGCCTAGGGGTATACTTTATAGTATTAGCCTAACCAAGCCTTTTTTATGCTTACTTCACCCACTTTTGACTATATAAAGGACCAAGTTGTGATCACTAATACCGACGGCATTATCCTTTACGTCAATGAAGCCCTGGAAGAAACCACCGGCTACAAAAAAGTCGAAGTGATTGGCAAGAAACCAAGCTTGTGGGGCGGTCTAATGCCAAAAAGCTTCTATGAGTTGATGTGGAAAAAACTCAGAAATGAAAAGAAGGCTATCCGGGTGCTAATCACCAACAAACGCAAAGATGGTAAAATGTACGACGCGCTATTACGCATCTCCCCGATATTGGATACGCAGGGAGATGTGCAAATGTATGTCGGAATTGAAACTGTTCTTTCGGAGACGGAATAACAGTTTTTATTTTGCCGAAACGCCGGAAACTTGCTAGTATTGCCTGTATGAAAACTCATCAAGAAATGGAGCACGTCCGCCATTCATTGGCGCACCTTTTGGCTGCGGCGGTTTTACGTATTTGGCCTGATACCAAGAACACGATCGGCCCAGCTGTCGATAATGGTTTTTATTATGATTTTGAGTTCACCGCTCCGATATCCGAAAAAGACCTCGGCAAAATAGAAAAGAAAATGCGGGAGACCCTTAAAGATTGGAAGAATTTTGAGGCCAAAGAAGTGACAGCTACCGAAGCTCGCGAGCATTTCAAAAATAATCCTTACAAACTCGAGCTTATTGATGAAATAGAAAAGAAAGGCGAAAAAATCACCTTGTACACTTCCGGCCGATTTACCGACCTCTGCCGCGGCGGACACGTCGAAGACGCACAGACCATTGATCCTGATTCTTTCAAACTTGACCGTGTGGCGGGCGCTTATTGGCGAGGTGATGAAAAGAACAAAATGCTGACCCGCATCTACGGTCTGGCCTTTGAAACAAAAGCCGAACTTGATGTGTACACCGCTCAAAAAGAAGAGGCTGTTAAACGAGATCACAAAAAACTCGGTAAGGAGCTCGGGCTTTTTGTCTTTTCAGACTTGGTTGGCGCAGGACTTCCTCTTTGGACCCCAAAAGGAACAATGATTCGAGAATTATTGAACGATTATGTTTGGGAAATGCGCAAAGCCAAAGGTTACGAAAAAGTTACAATTCCTCATATCACTAAAAAAGAATTATACGAAACTTCTGGACATTGGGCCAAATTTTCCGATGAACTTTTCAAAATAAATACGCGGGAAGGCCACCTCTTTGCTATGAAGCCAATGAACTGCCCTCATCACACTCAGATATTTGATTCAACGCAACGAAGCTACCGTGACATGCCTCAAAGATATGCTGAGACCACTATGGTTTACCGAGATGAACAATCAGGTGAGCTCGCAGGCTTATCACGTGTCCGGGCCATCACTCAAGACGATGCGCACGTCTTCTGCCGAAAGAGCCAGATCGAGGAAGAGGTCTTTGCAGTTTGGGATATCATTGACGCTTTCTACAAAATTTTCGGTTTTACTTTGCAGGTCAGACTCTCAACTCATGACCCTGCTCACATGGAAAAATATTTGGGTACGCCGGAAATTTGGGCGACGGCCGAAGCTCAACTTTCGGCTCTTATCCAAAAACGAGGCATCACAGAATTTATCGACGGTAAAGGCGAAGCGGCAATGTACGGACCAAAGATCGATTTCATCTCACACGACTCGATTGGCCGAGTTCTACAAGTGGCAACAATTCAATTGGACTTCAACTTACCAGAACGTTTCAAACTGTACTGCATAAACGAAAAAAGCGAAAAAGAACCAATCGTTATGATTCACTGCGCTATTATGGGTTCAATTGAGCGCTTCATGGCAACCCTGATCGAGCACCTCGCCGGCAACTTCCCTGTTTGGCTTTCTCCAACTCAAGTTCGAGTCATGCCTGTCACAGACGATCATCTCGCCTACGCGGTAGAAGTAACGAACCTG
>DMQX01000075.1:3201-3540 GCA_003455555.1 Candidatus Tayloriibacteriota bacterium | reverse complement strand
GAACCAATTAAAATCGGTCGGTATTCGGGCAGACCTCGACAACTCCCGCGATGGCCTCGGTAAAAAAGTCCGAAACGCCAAGATCGAAAAACTGCCATACTGGATCGTAATCGGCGCCAAAGAGATTGAATCAAAAAAAATCGCTCTAGAGCACCGAGAAAAAGGCCAGCTCGGTCAAATGACGGTCGAAGAAACTACTGAAAAACTTCAAAAAGAAATCAAAGAAAAAACCTTGTAGAATCCAGAGATATTCCAAAAAGTCTAGCCAACAAAAAAGACGTCCATGAAGACGTCTTTTTTGTTTTACATTTTATTGAAGCTTACCCCGCCGTACCCTTC
>DMQX01000075.1:0-2945 GCA_003455555.1 Candidatus Tayloriibacteriota bacterium | reverse complement strand
ACCTCCCCCCGCCGTACCCTTCGCTTCTCTATCTGCAGATTAACTTACAGCGCTCTGCACTTTGTTTAGGTCGAGAGTTGTCCAATCTTCGCTAGTTGCATGTCGGTTAGCGAGTGAACTCAAAAGAGTTGCTGCTCGCTTCTCATCATTACCAGCCATGTCTGCAATAGCAGCCAAAGCATCAGACGAAATAAGTACATTCTGGCTTCGGGCGAAACTTTCCAAATTGCTTAGCATATTATCATGACCCATCAGTATTTCCTGTCGGGCTGATTGCTGTGCTTCATAATTTTCTGGAGAAGTATCGGAAGCTATTGCCGCGAGTGAAGCAGCTGAAGCACCTGCAGTAGCTAATCGTGCGCCTCGGCGTCGAATTACAATTACGTAGGTGACTATTCCACTCCAGGCGATAAGAGCCAAGGTGAATAGAATAACCTTCATGTTACTTTCCAAACCGGTGTAAGGTACTTGTGAAAGTGATACACCGTTGTATGGAGCCTGGTATGTAGGCTGAGGATAATTAGGAGCGTACTGAGGTTGATAGTAAACCGGTGGTTGAGGGTTGATATAACCGATAACTCGATTGTGATCGTTTATGTACATGCTGCAGGTTCGGCTAACAGACTGACCATCTGAGTAAACCGTCAAATAAGCGTACTTTGTGCCGGAATTATTATAGCTATCAGAAACGATTCGGCTATTTCCGTAAAGTCCTTCAGAACCACTCCATGAATATGAGTAATTTCCATTTCCACCTGAAACATTGTTAGCTGACCAAGTGATCCGGTCGCCGACATAAGCGGAACTTCGGTCTGTAGAACATGAAGCGTCGAGGTTGTTATGTGATGGTGGAGTGTAATGTGAAGTCGTTACATTTGTTGAACAAGTTCGACTGATCGACTGACCATCCGAAGTGATAACAACGGTAGCGTTTTTTGTTCCATCATAGTTATATGATCGGGAAACTGCTTGCGAATTGCCGGAAAGATTCTCATCGCCGGTCCATGTGTAAGAGTAATTTCCGTTACCGCCGGTTGGCTGTGCGGTGAAAGTAACAGTATCACCTATTCGTGCACTTGAAGTATTGGCCGTACATGAGCCGTTAAGGTTTGCTGGTAGAGGGTTAGGAATTCCGCAGAAGATACCAGTCGCAGCCTGAATAGTGCCGAAGCTTTGGCCGTTAGGTCCGTAAATAATGCCGGCCAAAAGGTCGCCGTTGCCTTGGCTTAAGTTAGTTGGACCTTGTCCATAATACAAATCTACCTGAGTCAAACAGCTGGCAAGGTTAACGGTAAAAGTATGGGATGCGCCGGGTGCGATATTCACCACACCGGTATTATCCAACAGTTGCTGAGTTGATATAGTGACATTGTCAAACATTTTGTACGACAAGAAGCTGGCAGGCAAAGTACAATTGGTATTGTTTTGAAGAAAGGCGCTAGCATGTGAACCGTCAGCAGATCGGGTCAAACTCATGACGAACTTGCCGGCATTTCTGGCAGCGATCGCTTCCGCAAAGGTCAAAGTTGTACCGTTAGCGCAAGTGGTTGGGTTCGGATTAGGATTAGGATTTGGATTAGGATTAGGATTAGGATTTACAACAACTGGATTACAGTTGATCGTTCGAGGAGAATTGATAAGCAGGCGATTTTGTCCGCCAGTCCCGCTAAGGTTAAGTCCGTAAATGTAGATGCTATGAGATTGACCGTCTTTTAAAACATCCGGAGTCGGAATATTAAAGCCGTGATTTCCCACGACGTGGTACTCGGCATTCACATCGGATCGGCTGACATTAGCCGTAAATCGGCCAACAAGGGTTCCACCCTGGGCAAAAGCGCCGTCCTTGTAAACGTCAACTTGGACGATACCACTAGTAATATCAGCATCATATGACCAGCCCTGAAGAGCTGTACAGCTGGCCGCGTCAAAATAACCAGCAGGATTATTTGCGGGTGCAGGAGGAGTAACCGGGGTTGAGCCTTGGCAAGTAATCGTTTTAGGATTGTTGCCGATAAGCGCATTGTTTCCACCAGTTCCAGCTAAGTTAATAGCATAAACATATAAAGTGTGAGATCGACCATCTTTAAGGGAAGAAGGCATCACGATGTTGAAACCATGATTGCCACTGATACCAAACTGAGTGTTTACACCAGCGCGCACTGCATTAGCAGTAAATTGGCCAATGAGAGTTCCGCCTTGAGCAAAGGCCCCGTCTTTGTAAACATGTACAAAAATTGAAGCAGAACTATTATCTGCATCATAAGCCCAACCCTGGATAGCATCGCAACTTGCGTTGTCAAACCAGCCGACTGGATTATTTGAACCAACATTTGTGGTTCCGGCAGAAGCCGTTGCAGTTGCCGAAGCAGCTGCGATTGCAATAGCGGTAGAACTTCCAGACGCTGAAGCAGACGCAGACGCATCTGCTGTAGCGGTCGCTGAAGAAGTTTGTCCGTTAACTACGGACACATTTAGGAGGATACATGAAAGAATGAGTGCAATTACGGCACCTTGTTTCAACCATGTATTTACTGCATTTTTTGAGATTTTCATAAAGTATACAAGGTTATTAATTCCTAATCATAATAATATTAACATTTTACACCAAAAGAGCGAAAAAGTCAAGTACATCCATATGGACACCCCAACTAACTAAGAACTAAGCCGTATACTTGCACAAAATCTTACAAAGCGCTAGAGCCTACGAAATCAGCTTCCACAACGTACCTTTCCTGCTTCTGTCCAAAGGTGTTGCATGTGGAGAGGGTCAACATATTTTTTTTAACTGAAAAGTCCACTAGAACGTCACTACTATTGGCTAACCTGACGTTATTTACAGTGTAAGTATAGATATGCTTGTCGGAATAAACTGAAATCTTGTCTCCTGCCAGTAGACTGTCTCTTATACACATCTGACGCTGGCGACGATCTACTCTGTGTAGATG
>DMQX01000078.1 GCA_003455555.1 Candidatus Tayloriibacteriota bacterium | reverse complement strand
CGCTAGTGCTGGTCAATCACATACGGCGGCCTTGTCTTTGGTAAATGTGGCCACGCACGGGGATGGCAGTTCCTCATTAAATTCTGATGTTATGAAGCTTTCTGAAAAATTTAAAAAAAACTGGCTCGAAGAATGCACCAAGAGTTTTCAGCAACTCACGCTCGGTACGGTTTCACCTAAAAAAGTTTTCTTGTTGGCGGAGCCAGATGTCGACGTTTTCTTTGAAAGTATTTTGGATGAGGTTAAAATTGGCGAACTTTACACTTTAAAACACTTGAACGCTCGAAATTTTGTGGAAAGCTCTTCCGTTTTTACCGACCCGTTCCTTGCTCTTGAATCGATTTTTGTTACAATGATATAAGTTACGTATGATACGAAAAATCTCAACACAAGATGTGGTCCCCAAACGTAAGGAATCGGAGACCAATGACGTTCCGAGCCGAAGTGAGCGGGACTTTTTAATTGAGCGTCTGACCCGAAAGCACACAACGGGCTCGATTGCCAATTCAGCCTCAAAAATTATTAAACACCCGCCAATTCGACATAAGAAAGAACCGCCAACACGTTCACGAAAATTTAAGTTCGGTAATAAGTGGATCTGGATTGGTGTGCCGCTTGTTATTGTTTTAATTATTTTTTTGGTTTTGCAATTCAGTGTTAGTGCCACGATCTCCATCACGCCAAAACATATGACAGTGCCGGTGGACGCTAAACTTGATGCGTCAATAAACGCCACGAGTTCTCCAAGTGCTTTGAACTACCAGATCATTACTCTTAACGCTGAGGATAGCGAGATAGTTGCGGCGACGGGTGGTGTGGCGACCAAGCCGGCTAAAGCCTCTGGTCAGATCACGATATTCAATAGTTATAGCAGCGCATCACAGACTTTGGTAAAAAATACTAGATTCCAGACTGCCGACGGTTTGATCTTTAGAACTCAAAGCACGGTTGAAGTGCCCGGCCAGACGAGTTCGGGTGGTAAAGCAGTGCCAGGCAGTGTCTCGGTTACCGTTCTGGCGGATCAAACCGGCTCAAAATACAATATTGATCTCGTAGATTTTTCGATTCCCGGCTTCCAGAGTGATCTTGGAAGGTATAACAAGATCTTCGGGCGTTCAAAAACCGCAATGACAGGCGGCTCTGACGGTAATTCTTTCGGTGTTTCGGATGATGCTCGCCAGACCGCACAAGCTGCGATTGACGCTCGGCTAAAAGACAGCTTGTTGAAGCAATCTCAGTCACAAAAAACCGCCAATTCTGTCATTTTTGATTCAGCCAGCAAGATTTCTTTCCAACACTTGCCGGACACTGCCGGAGCTGATGCTCAACATGTGCTGATTCATGAGAAGGGTACAATATCAGCGGTGGTTTTTGATAAAAAAATGCTAGGTAAATTATTACTTGGTGATGCGATCGTAGCAGTAGGC
Organism: Candidatus Tayloriibacteriota bacterium; assembly: GCA_003455555.1. Classification (GTDB taxonomy): domain Bacteria; phylum Patescibacteriota; class Minisyncoccia; order Phycocordibacterales; family UBA11359; genus UBA11359. The sequence goes on along the minus strand of DMQX01000078.1, from coordinate 6,622 downwards.
AGTAATGTTGAGGTTAAGGGTATGGAGAATTTGCATTTCATTGCCGCGGTTTCGTCTACTTCGTCGGTTTGGGAAGCCAAACCTTTTACTTTCACTTTGAGCGGTCCAGTCGATGTAACCGGCGTGGTTGATGCCGATAAACTTTTGCAAGATGTCCGTGGTATTTCTCGCGGCGATCTGACCAAAGTTTTATCAAATTATCCAACCGTGGATAAAGCTACGGCATCTGTTCGTCCGTTCTGGCGAGGTTCTTTCCCGTCTGACGCATCCAAAATAAAGATTGAAATTTTAAAGTAGTGGTATTTCGAGCGAGTTTGCTCTGAGTGGGGCTTTACAAAAAAGCTGTCATTTGTTACAATGGTTTTCACCTACATTTAATAAGCAATGCCAGATCTCAATTCGGATACTAAACAAAAAATCGCTTCAGCCACTGGTGTAGTGACAGAAGCGTTACCGAATACTCTTTTCAAGGTTAAATTTGAGGGAAAGGAAGAGGAACTGCTTGCGTATCTTGCCGGTAAAATGCGAATGCATCGAATACGCGTTTTGATCGGTGACAAAGTAGAGGTTGAGCTTGATCCATACGGCGGTCGAGGCAGGATTATCAGAAGGCTGTAACAAACTATGACAAAACATAGACAGCAAACGCTGCTTATGCTATAGTAGTTTACTGCATTATTTGGTGCATTATTGTACATATTATGAGGGTCAAAACATCAGTCAAAAAAATCTGCGCAAAATGTTCAGTAGTCCGAAGAAAGGGCTATGTATATGTCGTTTGCAAAGCCAATCCTCGACACAAGCAGCGCCAGGGTTAGGGTACACTATCTTAAGATAATTTATTTTTATACATATATATGAGAATTTTAGGTATTAACATCCCAGATGAAAAACGATTAGAGATAGGACTAACTATCCTCTACGGTATCGGTCGTCCACGAGCGCAAGAAATTCTCAAGAAAGCCGGTGTCGAATTCGGAGCTCAGTCAAAAACTTTGACTCCAGAGCAAGAAGCCAAGATCCGAGGCATTGTCGAAAAATACAAGATCGAAGGTGACCTCAAACGCGAAGTAGCAAACAACATCAAGCGCCTTAAGGACATCAAATCATACCGAGGCAGTCGACACACCAAACGTCTTCCAGCCCGAGGCCAGCGCACCAAGACAAACGCGCGAACTTTGAAGGGAGCAAAGAAGACTATGGGATCCGGACGTAAGAAGGAAGAAAAGAAATAATATATGGGAAAGAAACGAATTATCACAAAAGGAGAATCTGAAGCAAAAACCGAGGGAGCTCCCAAGGCCGCTGTTAAAGCTGGCAAAAGACGAGTTGATTCAGGTAAGTTGTATGTTCAATCAACCTACAATAACACTTTGGTTTCTGTTAGCGACCGAGTCGGTAACGTATTGATGGCTTCATCAAGCGGTGCCCTAGGCTTTCGAGGCGCAAAGAAAGGCACTCCTTTTGCAGCCGCAAAGGTTGGTGAAACTCTTGGCGCAAAAGCACAAGAAATGGGAGTTAAGGAAGTAGCGGTAGTAGTCTGCGGAGTGGGATCTGGCCGAGAGTCAGCCATCCGCGGTTTTATTTCTAAAGGAATAAACATTACCTCTATTACTGACATGACTCCCGTACCATTTAACGGACCGAGCCCTAAAAAGCCTCGTCGAGTATAGGGTACACTATCTTAAGATAATTTTATACATATATATGATAATTGGACCAAAATACAAAATTGCTCGACGTTTGAATGCTCCGGTTTTTGAGAAAACTCAAACTCCGAAGTACGCTCTATCTCTTACCCGAAAAGGTAAGGCAGATAAGGGTCGTCCAAAAGCAAAGACGAACTACGGCCGACAACTCGATGAGAAGCAAAAAGCTCGATACACTTACGGTATCAACGATACGCAGTTCAGTAAATACGCGAAGCACATTTTGGCCAGCGCCGGCGTCGTGAACAAGGCGGACCGACTTCTCGAAACTCTCGAAAATCGTCTCGATAATATCGTCTACCGATCAGGCTTGGCTGTCACCCGAAGATTTGCCCGACAAATGGTTTCCCATGGACATATTACCGTTAACGGACGCCGAGTTACCGTGCCTTCATTTCAGGCTTCGATCGGGGATATGGTTGGAGTGCGCGTAAATAGCTTAAAATCAAAACTCTTCGCAACGTTGGATGAACGTCACAAGACGTACACCACGCCATCGTGGTTGAGTTTTGATCTTGAGAAAAGGTCGGCCAAAGTACAAGGTTTGCCAAAAGTTATGGCAGGGGATCTGCTTTTCGATCCGAAAGCAGTGCTTGAGTTTTATAGTCGATAATTTTAATTTTTATAATAAACGTATGTCTGATCTAAATGTAATTTTGCCTTCAAAACCACGTATCGTTAGCGAAAGTGAAGTTCGCGGTGTGTTTGAGATAGATGCTCTCTATCCTGGATACGGCCACACTCTTGGATCAAGTTTGCGCCGCATCATTCTCTCGTCACTCCCAGGTGCCGCTATTACTTCGGTTAAAATAAATGGAATAAGCCACGAATTCACAACCATCGAAGGTGTAAAGGAAGATGTTATTACAATCCTGCTTAACCTCAAGAAAATTCGTTTCCAAATGCTTGCTGATGAGCCTCAGACCATGTCTTTCTCTATAAAAGGAATCAAGGATATTACGGCCGCTGACATCGAAACAGGTGGACAGGTAGTGGTTCTTAACAAGGAGCAGCACGTTGCTTCACTTACGGACAAGGCAGCCAGCCTTAATGTCGAGATCCGAATTGAAAAAGGTCTTGGCTATTTGTCTCGAGAAATGTTGCACAAAAATCGAGTTGATATCGGTGCTATTTCTCTCGATGCCACTTTCACTCCAATCCGAAAGGCTAGTTACGAAGTAGAGAACATGCGAGTCGGCGATCGAACAGATTTCAACAAGCTCCGAATTATCATCGAAACGGACGGCACTATCTCTCCTAAAGAAGCTCTCGAGAAGTCTATCTCGATCATGATCGCTCAACTTAAAGCTGTAATAGGTTTTAAGGAAGAGGAAGTTATTGAAGTAAAGAAATCAGAAGAGAAAGCAGAAAAAGGTGAAGATGGAAAGGAAAAGAGAGAGGCTAACACCGAACTTTTGAAAACTCGAATCGAAGACGCCAACCTTTCTCCTCGAACCCTTAACGCTTTGTCAGCCGCAAACATCCGGACCGTTGGAGGTCTCGCTCGCAAGAAAGAAGAAGATCTTCTGGATATCGACGGATTGGGCGGAAAGGGAGTTCAAGAGATTAAGAAATTATTAAGTGGTTATGGCATAAGTTTGAAGTAATACATATTACGAATCTATATGAGACACCAGAACGCAAACAGAAAATTCGGACGAGAGACTAATCAGCGACACGCTCTGTTGCGTTCTTTAGCGTCTAACCTTATAAACGCTGGCAAGATTGTGACGACCGAACCTAAAGCCAAAGAGATCCGACCATATGTTGAAAAGTTGGTCACCACCGCAAAAGCTGGTACAATCGCAGCACGACGCTTGATTACTTCACGTATTGGTAATCCAAAGTCAGTCAAGAAGCTTGTAGAGGTCATTGCGCCTAAGTACAAGACCCGAGCAGGAGGATATACCCGAATTACCAAATTACCACCACGAGGCGGTGATGGTAGTCGTATGGCCACCATTGAATTTGTATAAACATCATGAAATACACAATCGACGCAAAAGGAAAGAAATTGGGACGAGTTGCTAGTGAAGCAGCTGTCTTACTCATGGGTAAAGAATCAGCTACCTACGAACGAAACATTGCTGGCGATAATATCGTCGAAATTTTGAATGCGAGTAAAGCGGATATTTCTGATGCCAAGAAAGAGGAATACACATACAAGAGTTTCTCCGGTTTCGCTGATGGTTTGTCTGAACTTTCAATGAAGCGTGTGATCGAGAAGAAAGGTTACAGCGAGATTTTCTGGCAAGCGGTATATGGCATGCTCCCACGCAACAAATTGCGCGCGGTTATGATCAAGAACTTAAAAGTTTCTGAATAAAAAATATGAGCCCTACTGAACAAACAGCAAAAAAAGGACGATATATTGAAACCGTTGGACGTCGCAAAACGGCTAGTGCCCGAGTGCGCATTACTGAGGCTCCAAAGAATTCTGTTACCGTTAATGATCAGGATGTAAACGAATATTTTAAAACAGATAACCTCCGAAAAATTGCTATCGAAGCTCTGGCTGTTTCTAAAACTCCCGGCAAATTTAAAATTACGGTAAAAGTTATCGGTGGTGGTATCAATGGTCAGGCTGAAGCTGTCCGACTCGGTATCTCACGAGCTCTTATCATTGATGATGTGTTACTTCGAGGTGTGCTCAAGAAGGTGGGATTCCTAAAGCGAGATCCACGAGCAAAAGAGCGCCGAAAGTTCGGTCTCAAGAAGGCGAGAAAGGCTCCACAGTGGTCAAAGCGATAATTCGCAAACACTTCACAAAGTGACTTTCAGGTCACACGAAAACCGCCTACTGGCGGTTTTCTTATCCTCGCGCTTCGTGATACCCGAAGGGGTACGCGCTCATCGCGCTGCGGGGTGCCCTTGCGAGTCACTTTGTGAAGTGTTTGCCGCCTTTCGCTCTGCTTGTCAGCCTGCGCAAGGCACTCTGCAAGAGTGTTTTTGTGCGTGTGTAGTCAGTAACCTTTAAGTATGTTCAAAACACAAGTCCAAGAGTCTTGATGTTATAGAGAATATTCAGGAATATCTTGCTCAAAACAAGCACATATTGAAACTTTAGAAATTTTTGATAAAGATTTTAACCCCTGTCAACTATACTTCGATTATTACCAGAGTATAATAATAAGCGAATTATGGAAAACAAAATAATAGCGCAAGAAATAATTAGTGCCATTACCGCCTCTATGGATCGTGGTTTTGAGGCTATGGAGAGGAAGTTCGACAAGAAAATTGACGATAAGATCGATGGATTAGCTATCGCTGTTCAGCATGGGTTTCAAGGTGTCACCAAAGAGTTTAAAGAAGTAAGGTCCGAGTTTAAAGACGGCTTTTTGAATGTTGAAGAAAGTATGGCTGTTATGAAAAAAGAACTGACAAAAGTTAAATATAAATCAAGTAACTTAGATCCCCGAGTTTCCGCTCTTGAAGAAAAAGTTGAGATAATCGGGACTAGACTTGGTCTGCAATCATAAAAGTTTTCATAATTTATCTTGCGCTAATGATAAAAAATCATTAGAATATACACATGACCGATGAAATAAAAAAGCAAAACGACACTGATAAACAGGCTGATTCTGAAAACGATATGCCTATAGATCAGACTGCGCCAGCTGACGAAACCCAGTCTACTGATGATGCTGCAAAAGATGATGTGGTTTTTGAGGATGAGGACGGCGAGGGTAGTACTCTAAATTCCGCCGCAAAAATCAAACAACTTCGGGAAAAACTCAAAAAGTCCGATGCGGAGCGTATGGAGTATCTATCTGGCTGGCAACGTGCCAAGGCGGACCTTGTAAATGCTCGAAAGCGTGACGAGGAAGATAAAAAAAGCTTTGTTAAATATGCCAATGAAGATCTGATCGGTGAGATTCTGACCGTGCTCGATAGTTTTGACATGGCTTTTGCTAACAAGGAAGCGTGGGAAAAAGTTGATAAGAATTGGCGCATGGGTGTTGGATATATTTATTCACAGTTACTTTCAACTCTCGATCGTTTCAATTTAAAAGTTGTAAATCCTGCCGGGCAAAAATTTGATCCGAATCATCATGTTTCTATTGAAAATGTGTCGGTTACAGACAAAACGCAAGATGGCATGATCGTCGATGTTGTGCAAAAAGGCTATGAACTCAATGGAAAGGTAATTCGCGCGCCAAAAGTAAAAGTCGGAGAGTTTGTTGCGTAAGTAGGAGGAAGCGTGCGTGTTGACAAACAACACATTCTCCAGTATGCTGTTTTTGGATTTGTCACGACTTTTTTAGAAAGAGGTTTGAAATGATTGTTATTCCAACACCCCTCGGTAACTTAGTAGGCGACGATATACCGATCAGAAATGCCCAGGAAGCTTTGGCGGCCTACGCCACGCTTTATCTTGAGCGGTCAAAATCTGGGATACTTAAGCCCACACTTTACGATGATGGTTCCAGGGCTTTTAATTTTGATTTGCCCGACAACTGGAGCTGCTCAAGACGTTTCATTGGTTGTTGGGGCAAAAATTCGGCCAGTATCTCTGATCAGATGGAGGTCTTTTGCGGCAAGCACTCATGTTGGACAATGGGCTGTAGTGGTCAGATATACGATTTCGAGCTTGGGGAGGGTAAATTGCCGTACCTTCTTAACGAAGTGCTGTGCGCAGATGTTAGGCGGTTTACTAAATGGCGACGCGGCCCACGCGACGTGTCCCTTGCAAATGGATACCTCTACACCTGCAGTCACGAGGGCGACATCGACTTTTTTTTCGGGACAGAGAGGATTTACTCGCCGAGTAAACAGCTTGCGTATCTTGGGCAATTTTCGGGTGTATCTGTTCCATAATATATTCAACTGATCCTTTCTATTTTAACTGAAGCCCCGCGAGGATACGCGGGGCTATTCTTTTGCATTTAAAATAAAAATTAACTAGTCTGGAC
>DMQX01000005.1 GCA_003455555.1 Candidatus Tayloriibacteriota bacterium | reverse complement strand
AACAATAATAACGGTATTTTTGAACTCTTTGGATCCAATCGCGATTACAATGCCTGGTTCTTAAAAAAAGGCATAGTCAGCAAGAAAATATATATCGGAATAAACCAGGATGGTTATTATTACGACAGTAATAGCCAATTTTTGGGTTGGGTAGTCGGCGATAATACTAACAATAAATAATATGAACAAAGATCAGATTTTGGCGGCTATTACCGAGATGTCGAGAAAAGGCGAGATCTCTCAGCAAGAAATTTTGCAGGCATTTGGCTCAACTGGTCTGGCCGGAGCGGTGGAGGTGCCAGAAAGAAAGAAAAGTTTGCGCCTGACTGTTTCTCAGGTCCTCTCAAGTATTGGCGGATTGGTTATTTGTATCGGTATTATCGTGCTTATCGTTCAACACTGGAACGATATGTCCAGTTTCTTAAGAATTCTTGTGTCACTTGGGGTTGCTTTGGCAGCTTACGCCGTGGCGGTACTTTTCTGGCATTACCAAAACCTCAAGGCCACATCGTCTGTCATATTTGCGGTTTCGTTGGTACTTTTGCCGGTAGGCCTGCTGGTCACTATTAATGAGATCTTCGGTATCAACGACATTTTGCCTGTTCAAATTATTGTTTCCTCAATTTGTTTTATCATCGCGCTCATCTCGCTCTTCCTTTATAAAAGAAATCTCTTTATTGTGGCGTCTGTCGCTTTTGGGACGTGGCTATATTTCGTTGTGCTTACTCAACTTTTGGATTCCAGCGGGAGCATTTTAAGTAATTCAGATATCTATGCATATATAACGATGTTTGCCGGACTTGCGTACGTCTTGATGGGTTACTCGTTTGACAAAGTCGACACTTCACGAAAACATTTGTCGAATTGGCTCTACCGTTTGGGACTTGTAGCGATACTTATTTCAGGTTTGGTTATCGGCGGTATTTGGGACGTGCTCTATATTGGTTTGGTCTTTGCAGTCATAATGCTCAGTGTCTATGTAAAGAACCGAACTTTCCTCTGGCTTGGCGGAATCTTCTTGATGGTCTATATTATTAAAATTACCAGTCAATATTTTAGCGAAGGCTTGGGTTGGCCGTTTGCCTTGGTGCTGGCCGGCATCATGCTGATCGCTGTCGGATTCTTTACCAGCTACATCGCAAGAAAATATATTTCCAAAAATGAACCGGTACGACCATAAAGAAATAGAAAAAAAGTGGCAGGATAAATGGGAAGAGGCAAAAGTTTTTGAAGCCTCGGACACTTCCGAAAAACCAAAGTTTTTTGCGCTGATTGAATTTCCTTTTGCTTCCGGCGAAGGCATGCATATGGGGCACTTGCGTAGTAATACTGCCATGGATGTCATTTCGCGCAAACGCCGAGCGGAAGGCTATAACGTGCTTTATCCGATCGGCTGGGATGCTTTTGGTTTGCCGACCGAGAATTATGCGATCAAGACGGGCAAGCAGCCGAGTGTCATCACCAAAGATAATACGGACAATTTCCGTTTGCAACTGAAGCGTGCAGGTTTTTCTTTTGATTGGACCCGTGAGGTGAATACCAGTGATCCTTCATATTATAAGTGGACGCAATGGATCTTCCTGCAATTTTTTAAAAAAGGCTTGGCCTACAAGAAAAAAATGTCAATCAATTGGTGTCCGAAGGATAAGATCGGTTTAGCCAATGAGGAAGTAATGAACGGTTTGTGTGAAAGGTGCGGCACTGCAGTTGAAAAGCGTGACAAGGAACAATGGATGCTGGCGATCACGAAATACGCTGATCGTTTGGACAAAGATCTGGACACGGTAAATTATTTGGAAAATATTAAGACCCAGCAGCGAAACTGGATCGGACGTAGCGAAGGTGCCGAAATAAGTTTCAAAGTCATATTTGAGGGAGGGCAGCAGTCTGGTTTAATCCCAGTTTTCACTACCCGAGCAGATACTCTTTTTGGTGTGACCTATATGGTGCTCTCACCGGAACACCCTTGGGTTACTTTGGCTGTAGATGAAAACCATAAAGGTGTTATAAAAAATGTCGAAGAGGTTCGAACTTATATTGCCGAGGCCAAGAAGAAAGACGAGATAACCCGCACCGATGCTGGAAAAGTAAAGACCGGGGTCGAATTAAAGGGCGTTAAAGCGGTCAATCCGGCTACTGGTGAGGAGATTCCGATGTTTGTGGCTGATTACGTTCTGGCTCACTATGGTACCGGCGCAGTTATGGCCGTGCCTGCACATGATGAGCGCGATTTTGAATTTGCTAAGAAATATAATTTGTCTATTAAGAAAGTAGTCGAACCTGTTTTTATTCAAGAAACTGAACCTGGAAAAGTTAGAAAGGATTTGCCTGTTGAAGAGCGTGAAGCGATCATTGCAATCGTTAAGCATTGGTCAGAAGACAAATATATCGGCTTAAAATGGAAAGAAGTTGCGTGGGGAACTTTCATAACCGGTGGAATAGAGGAAGGTCAGACCGCTGAAGAGGCAGCGAAAATGGAAATTCTCGAAGAAACAGGTTTTCTGCATCCGAAACTTGTCGCTGATTTTGGAATTTTACACGGAAAATTTTATCATGTTCCAAAAAAAGTGAATCGTTTTGCTCATGCGTCGACACTTCTCTTTAGATTAGAGGACGATCAGCAAAAAGAGGTTCTGTCTGAGGAAAAAGCCAAGCACGAGGTCGTTTGGTTAAGCAGAGCAGAATTGCAAAAGTTTTTAACCCCAGCAACTCACTTTCGAGCACTCGATATATTAAATGGAATTGAATTTTATTCTG
>DMQX01000079.1 GCA_003455555.1 Candidatus Tayloriibacteriota bacterium | reverse complement strand
AGCAGAAGACGGCATACGAGATGCTCAGGAGTCTCGTGGGCTCGGAGATGTGTATAAGAGACAGCATGAAGAAGCACCACGATAACCAGAAAGCGTAGGTCGCTTGAGTTACGGCCTTTTTTGCCCATGACAATCTCCTAAAGGGTTCAATCTAACACTATCCTATTCTCCTTATCCAAAATTGCAAGTAATTTAAATTTAATTGTAATTAGACCTTATTCCAATCCCCTACTTTAATCTTAGGCCATTTTGCTTTCCACTTTTGGGTTTTACTTTTATACATCTCTTCCGCAAAAAGACCTTTAACTGGCCGAATTGTCATTGAAAAAATATCCTCTAAACCATACGGGGCAAATATTTTATATTCGCCATTCTCTTTTTTAATACCAACACAAATAACTGTTGCAGAATTGAGCCTAAGAACATTTTCAGTTGAAGAATATGGTTCCATAGTATGGCCCAAATATTTTGGCAACCAAGTATGTACGAATGCTTGATTTACAATCTCCACAGGCACCCCGCTCAAACTATTTTGGAGCCGTAATTCTTTCTCTGTTTTTTCTTGTGTTTTATCGAAATAAATAAGGTCATAATCCGATATACCGTATTCAATCGGCAAATCGCATTGCAAATTCCAGACAGTTTGAGCAATTGATCCGCCAGCCAGATACCATTGTGGCAAATCAACTTCTTCAGCAGCATCCAGAATCTTTTTTATCGATTCGTTTTTTAGAACTATTTTGAGCAATTTTTCTTGCATTTGTGTATTTATAAAATCGCTTATCACCCTTAATGGCATGGATAATTTAAGTATATCAGAATCATTTTGTCTGATAAATTTATTCAGTACAATAACATAGACTTATGCGAAAGTTTGCAAATCAGCCTGAACAATATTTCGTATATTTATCATATATAAATTATAGCAGAGACGCTTGCGGTACGAAGTTGGAACATATTTTAATAAAATAAAAGCCGTCGGAGGGACCGAGCGGCTATAAAGCAATCTTACCTGTGTATAACGACTTCATAAGCCGATCTTGTTTCGGCTAGCGGAAAGAGTTTTTTCATTATTCTACGTACTCGGCGCACCTTGAACCAACTGTGACCGTTCACAATGTTATTGACTTCAGTCACTGCCTTTAAGAGCATGTCAGCGACTCTCTTGTTGTGTTCAAAGTTTTCTTCAGGAAGATCTGCAACGCGTCGCTTGCCACCACTTACACCAGACATATAACACCTCCAAACAAGAGCATTAAAAATTACCTGCCATACTATACTTACAGCTAAGGTCGATTTCTGTTTGCGTCCGCTTCAATCTCCGCGTCAGTCCGCCAATCTTCAACAGGAGCGCCGAAAGTCCTGCTCATATAAGTTCCGCGATAACGCGGAATATGACGCGGGTCGCGATATTCGGAATCATTCTCACGCCAGTATTTGCGGAACAGCACGGCGATAATTACACCGCCGACAAGAACCATCACTCCAAAGATTGAAATAGCCCACCAACCTACGACAGAAATTTCAGCCAAACAACCAAACATACGCATCTTTAACCCCTTGTAAAAGTTTCTGTTCCGTGCCCAATACTACCCTTACGTCAAAAATTTGCAAGTCTAGTGCACACTAGACGCGTAGCCATTTTTTGACAGCGGTTCCGGCGTCCTAGACGGGTCAATTTTGGGGTGCTAAAAAATCCTTATTTTGACGCGTCTCGTGCAGCGCTCAGGTTGGCGGAGATGATGGGATTTGAACCCATGAGGGTGTTTAAAGACCCTACCTCGTTAGCAGTGAGGCGCTTTCGACCACTCAGCCACATCTCCATGTGCTTTCGCATTATATCCTAGAAACCTGCAGATGCAAGCTTGATAGCGCTAATTTACAGAGTATAATGTAGTGAATAATATGAAAAACAAAGGCATCAGCATTGTAGGCATAATAGTTATGATCGGACTGATCGCGGGCATTTCCTGGGGACTCAATTATATAATCACCAAAGACTACATCATTGTCAGACCACCCACGAATGCCATTGCTGCCAGCACAGTTATTAAATCGGAGGTTGCTCAAATAGCTTCAAGCACGCCGACTTCCACGCCAAGCCAAGTCTCCGTCAATATCGTTGCGGCAACTTCTTCGGCAGCAAGTACAATCCAAACGAGCAAACCAAAGCCGCCCACGACTTCCCCTTCAACATCAACAGGTTTAACCGTCACTTACACTGACAAGGGTTTTTCTCCAGCGAGCCTAACCGTCGCAAAAGGTCAGACTGTAAAATTTGTTAATAATGGAACAGGCAGTCTATGGGTCTCGGCCAATCCATTTCCAACCGCTAGTGAATATCCAACTTTTAATGAAAAATCTGGAGTGGCCAGTGGCTCGTCTTGGAGTTTCACCTTTACTCAAACCGGCACTTGGTACTATCACAATCACTATAGCCCCGCTATAGGTGCAAAAATTGTCGTAAACGCAAAATAAAGTGGTAGGATAGACTGATGGATCTCTCTACGCCGATAGAAAAAATGCACCGTTTGGCGCCGGAACAGAAGTCCGCGCTCGGTAAGCTCGGCCTTTTGACTGTGAAAGATCTGCTTTTCCACTTCCCTGTTCGTTATGGCAACAGCGCTGAAGTCACTTATATTAGCAGTATCACCGAAGGTGCCGACGTGACTATTTATGGCACGGTCAAAAAAATAAAAACTGGCAAAGCCTGGAAGAAAAAAACTCCACTCTCAACCGCAGTCATCGAAGACAGCACCGGCAAAATAAACGCTACCTGGTTTCATCAACCCTACATCGCCAAAATGATCCAGGACGGCATGATGGTCAAACTGCACGGCAAAGCCAAAAAATATAAAGATTCCTGGAGTTTTATTAACCCTGCCATCGAGCCACTCAAAGATGTGCCGCTCGCAGTTGGCGACAGTTTGTTTAGTGAGGCAAAAGGAAATGGAGGTGGCGCGGAAGGCGTAAACACAAACGCCGAGGAAATAGGTATGTCTGAGCCGGTCTATCGTGAAAGCAACGGTATATCTTCGCTTTGGTTCTATCACACAATTCAGAAGATTATCAACAGCGGAGTGGTAGAAAAAATGCAGGATATGATTCCGGCCGAAATTCTAGAGCGGTATCACTTGCCTTCCCTTTCAACAGCGCTGGTTTGGATCCATGTGCCCAAAACAAAAAATGATGCACTTGCTGCCCGAAAACGTTTCGCATTTCAAGAAGTTTTTCTGATCCAGATCTTGAATGAGCAGGAGCGTCAAAGAAATATGGCCACCAAAGGTTTGGTGATCGAGAAAAAGCCCGAGGATCTAGAAAAATTTACCAAACATTTTCCTTTTACCGAGACGGCCGCCCAGAAACGCGCTATTGCTCAAATTCTAAGCGATTTTACTTCCGGCTATCCAATGTCGCGCTTGCTCGAAGGTGATGTAGGCTCGGGCAAAACCGCTGTAGCAGCCACGACCGCCTATGCCGCCGTGACCACGCGACCGAAAGGTCAGGATTACGGCACGTTGCAGATCGCCTATATGGCACCGACGGAAATTTTAGCCAAGCAACATTTCGATTCTTTCATTAAATTTTTTTCACACTTTCCCCTTTCGATTGCTCTCATCACAGGTAGTGGCTGCAAAAAATTTCCTTCAAAAGTTGCTTCGAACTTTAATACCGGCAACGGCTCGACAGATATTTCCCGCACCCAACTTTTGAAATGGGTCGCCAATGGCGAGATATCGATTGTGATCGGCACGCATGCCTTGATCCAAAAAAGTGTGAAGTTCAAAAACTTGGCCTATGTCATCATTGATGAACAACATCGCTTCGGCACCAAACAGCGCAAAAATTTGCGTCGTAAAGACGACGGCGTTGTGCCACACCTACTTTCGATGACGGCCACGCCAATTCCCCGCACATTGGCTCTGACCATTTTTGGCAATCTCGATTTAACTTTGCTGGACGAAATGCCGGCCGGCCGAAAACCGATCATTACCAAGGTGGTCACGCCGGGTGATCGCAACGCCACCTACGAAGCTATTCGCAAAGAGTTGCAGGCCGGCCGGCAAGCCTACATCATCTGCCCACGCATCAACGAACCGGACCCTGACAAAGAAATGGCTGTCATCGCCAAGTCGGTCAAAGCCGAAGCCGAGCGCCTGCAAAAATTCGTTTTCCCGGAATATGATATCGATATTCTGCACAGCAAAATGACGCCAGATCAAAAGGAAGAAACTATGCGTGCTTTTGAAAATCACGAAACTGACATTCTTGTTGCCACCTCCGTAATCGAAGTTGGTGTGAACGTACCTAACGCCACTTTAATTGTTATCGAAGGTGCCGAACGTTTTGGTTTGGCGCAACTCCATCAACTGCGTGGCCGTGTGATCCGCAGCAATCATCAGGCCTACTGTTATGTTTTCGCCGAAAGTGCCGGCGACCGCACAGTCGAACGATTACGAGCTCTGGTCACGGCCAAAAACGGTTTCGAACTGGCCGAATTTGATCTCCAACAGCGCGGTACAGGCGACCTCATGGGCCGAAAGCAATGGGGTATCTCCGACCTCGCCATGGAAGCTATGAAAAATCTCAAGATGGTTGAGGCCGCTCGCACCGAAGCCCAGCAACTGGTCACAGCCGATCGTGAGCTCGACAACCATCCAACCCTAAAGAACAACCTCGCTTCACGCGAGATCGTTCATTTCGAATAGCAACCGACAAATACTTAATATACCTGAAGTGAAGTCCTAATTAAATTAATATCTTTATATATTTCGTCAAATTGAGGTAGGTTATCAAGCAGATTCTGACCAAAGTGAAAAATAATATCGTAAGAGCCGGTATATATTACATTCATATGAGATGCTGTTGTTTTTAAACTGACTCGATAACCGAGGTATGGATAATCCACATGACCTGTGGCATCAACGTTAAATTTTGTTGAAGGAACAGTTCCGCTCTCAACCTGAAAGCCAGGAATAGAATTAGACCTCACAATCGAATCGATCTGTCTGAAGCCGTCTTCGATCGTTGGCACACTTGAGCTAAGTGGCATTTGGGAATTGGTAATTTCAATCATAGGATTTGTAATATCATCGGTCAGATCATTTGAGAAAAGCGGTTTAACCATGATGACACCTCCTTTAGCTTTGGTATATGTGCCGAGGTTTGAAGCAACCCAAGAATCTTTAGTTATGACAAACCCGGACGGAATATAAAATTTAATACCAGCTCTATCATTTACATATGTATTCCCAACAACTTTTCCAGAGAAACTGCCTGGGATTAAAGTCGAGTAGCTTGGGTACATCGCTTCAAAAACTTTTTTGTAGGACGCCAAATTAGGATCTGTTTTCAACATCTTCAATGTCAAATCGTATACGCC
>DMQX01000011.1 GCA_003455555.1 Candidatus Tayloriibacteriota bacterium | reverse complement strand
GTATAAGAGACAGGCCTAGGTGCGAGATTATCATGTTATTTTTTTTAGTACTGCTACGTAGTTTGCGTATTGAAAATTTTCCAAACTCTCACTGTATTTTGGGCATTCCCAAAGGCCCCCCTGCAGGATCTTAGAAATCGTGTATGGTTTATTCTCAAAGTATTTGAACACGTCCTTTAAGAGGATTCCAGCTTGGATATAAGTGCCACCGTATTCGAACTGTATCATATCGATTTTTCCCGCCCCGACATATTGCTGTGCGCCGTGTAGGACAGAGAGCTCGTTGCCTTCTGTGTCTATTTTTAGAAAAGATATTCTACCGACATGGTTCTCTGTGCAAAAGGAGTCTAGTGTTTTAAAACTGACGATCTCGGATTGCTGCTTTTGTACAGCGTCGATCTCCCTTGAAAATGCTGAGTTTAATGTAGAGTCAGTACCGTAGGTAAATAATTCTTTTGTTTCATTTTTGTCGCCCAGGCCGATGTTGTGCAAGCTGACTTTACTGCTAGTAACATTTTTTGAAAGAGTTTGAAAGGTTTGGTGACTTGGCTCAAAGCTGTGTATCACTGCCGCAGGAGCAAACTTGGAAACCAAGTTAGTCCATTCACCGGTATTTGCTCCAACATCGAAAATCACTGCGAACTTATCCTTGTTGCTGGTTATGAAGTTAAATTCGCCGTTTGATTCTATCTCAGAATTGTTTTCGTTTCGGCGCTGGTCAACAATTATTTTTGAAATCCTGAATAGGAAATTTGACCTCGATAGCCAATATTTTATGGACGATTTCATTTGTAGAGTATAGTATTTATTGCTCAATAAGCCAAGTAAAAGGCCCGGCGCTCTGGGAGAGCACCGGGCCTGAATGGTAATTTAAGTACCGGAAAGAACGGGTAGCGACAAGCGCGAAATAGGTAAAGGCAGTGGTTGGACCTTGTCGGCAGATTGCAGGATGTGGGGCGGCAAGCGTCCCTGACCCATGCTGTGTTCGTACCGAAGTGCTGCTGCGCTCGTGGGATAGAGAATGCCAAGTTTGTCTCGAACCTCGGCTTCGATGCTATCACGAAGCTGCACAATGTCCTTGGGCTGAAGGAAATCCGTGAACACGTACGCGGAGTATTCACCAGGATGGCCTTTGTAAAAATTTGCCGTTTCCTGAAAATTGAGTCCTTTACTGTAAAGCTTGTAACCCTTTGTTTCATACACCCAGATGTTCTCGAGTGTTGGATGCGGCACCGAATCATCGTGATAGGGGGTGCCGGGGTAAACGGTAATGACAGTGATGTCAAAATCATTAGGTTTCACTTGAAGGAGCCAATCGCGTGTCTCCATTGCTGTGTCCTTGGATTCGCCGGGGTGTCCGAGCGACATTAAAGCTTTGACCTTGAGGCCGTGACGTGCAGCAATCTCCATGCAACGTGTATTGTCTGCGCGCGTGGCCTGTTTGTTCATGAGCTTGAGCATCAAATCTGAACCCGATTCGAAACCGATGAGTACAATGCGGAAACCTGCTTCGTACATGAGAGCTGCCTGTTCATCCGTGAACAGTTGGGACTTCACAAAGCCGCGCAGACGGAACTGGACACCGAGGCGTTTTTGCAGATCGATGATAGCCCGCATAAGCTCCCCGATCTGTTGTTTGTCGACGTTTAGTTCGTCGTCGTAGAACATAAATCCGCGATTTCCGTAGGTGCGGTACATGTGCTCCATTTCAAGAACAACGTTAGCTGCACCTCTGCTGCGCTTACGACGCAACGAGGGAGAACGCCGTCCGCCGCAAAAGCCGCACCCGAAGGGGCAGCCAAGCTGGGAAACGATGCTGAGTGCTGGCAAACCGTCAACAAAGTAACGGTAGCTTTTTGCATCTAGCAGTTCACGTAGCGGCCAAACGTCGTTCTTGAGCTCTTCTTCGGTCAGGAACAGATCCGTTTTCGGGTCATCACCATTGATAAGTCTGTCTGGGGATTCCTGTAAAGCAAGTTTGATAGTTTTTTCACCATCGCCTGCGACAAGTACATCCGCCAGTTTTTGCAGCTCATCCAGCGCAACGTGCGCTCTACTTACAACACCTCGCTTTTGTTCGCCGAGTTGTGCAGCATGAGATAGAGTGACGTGAGGTCCGCCGAGAATGATCCGCGCATTGGGCGCGAGTTCTCGGATTGCGGAGATGATCTGAACGACTGGGGGCAACTGGGGGGTGGTCGCGGTAATGCAGTAGACTTCGGTTTCATGTGTCGCGACGTAGTCGCGAACAGCCTGCACGAAATCTACGATTCCCGAGAGGTCCAAGTTGTCGACTGGGTAGAGTGTCTGGATGACCCGAGCAACCTTTAGGATGCCGAGGGTCATAAACACCCTGTCGTCGAGCAAGAAGCCCGACGGGGGGATAATGGTGCAAACCCGCGTGATCTTGTTGAGTATCTTCATCTAAGGCTCCTTTTTTGCCTGTTTATTTGCTTGTTCGTTACAAAAAACTCACTAAGCTCTGGGAAGATTCTGTCAAAGTTTAGGCGGTGTGTCAATGCTAGACTTTCAGTATTCTTTTGAGTTTTCTGATCACTTTTATGACAAAAGTTGTCGCCGGATCAAAGTTTTTTTGGCCAATAAATTTGATCATTTTTGAGATAACACTTTGTGGGTTTCGTTCGACTTGCAACGCTAATTTATGACATAATTTATAGTACATAAAAACATCAACGCCTCCGGCAAAATGGATAAATCTGTTCTCGCGATAACATTTTAAAACGGTGGAAAGGCCTCGGCCGTATTTTTTCATGTAGGAAACGATGATTATATTAAAATATGGCGGCAAAACTTTACCAGGAACCGAATTAAAAAACTCATAAGTTATTGGCCCCTGATAATAACATGCCTGCTCCTCGGCTGTATCGTAAACATGCCTGAAAATTGGCGCAAAAGTTTTGCGGTCCGCGATAAAAAGTCCCAGATTGAGCATTGTATTTGGACGGTTCTCCTTTGGACATTTTTTAAAAAGGTTCGGATCCGTTTTTGTCAAAGTTGGCAGGTCGTAGGCGTTGTTTTTTGCCGCCATCCAGATCGGTTGCCCGTAGGTTATGAAGTCGATCGGGCTTTGTGCGTCTTCCCGGACATAAATATCTCCGTCGATCCACATCAGATAGTCAAATTCTCGCAGTTCCGGAATTTCAAAGATAAGCAAAGCTTGCCAGGCCGGATGCCAAGTTTTGGCTTTTGGCCCCTTATCAATAAAATCGGTTATAACAAAGAGGGGTGCGCCGATTTTGCTGGCAAACCGTTCCTGGCTAGGACGGTATTTTCTATTGTACTCATCCAGATATTTTTGGCCGATTGCAGCCGTGACCAGAGCAACTTTTTTATTTTTTGTTTCCATTTTTTATCAATTCTATCCAGTAATCCATGTAGAGGGCAAGGTTATCAAAACCTGATTTGAGTTTTTCGTACTCATTAGCCAGGTCGATTTCGCTGTATTTTTCTAGGTCGGTCCAGTTGTCAATGACGAGAAGAGGCATCCCTAGACTTTTGAAATATTCAATAAAAGGGGATCGCTTAACTATTGGAACAGTCCTCATGTACATTGCTTCCCATGTCCGGTGACCTTCGATGCCGTTTCCGGGTGGCGAGGCGACAAATTTATATTGTCTAAGCTGTCTCTTATACACATCTGA
>DMQX01000033.1 GCA_003455555.1 Candidatus Tayloriibacteriota bacterium | reverse complement strand
GATCACATATCGGGCAACATCAATATCGACCGACTTATCTTCAATTGGGATTTGTCCCAGATCAGCTTTAATTTTTCTTTGTGCACTATTTTCCATTAAATCTTCTTCATTTAAATCAATAGCAATGGTATGCAAAGTGTATCCATTAAGTTCTGAAACCAGATCCTGGAGCAACTCACCTTTATGACTGCCCATATCCAAGAGTGTGTACGTTCCTAAAGATAAATTTTCTCGCACAATTTTTGCAAAAAGAGCGGCAGATTCTTTGTATAAAAGATTGGTGGTCGAATGATGTGAAATTCCGTGAAATAGTTTCCACGCATGTAAACCTTGAAATTTCGTAAGCATAATTAAGAATTATAGTTTAGTTTCCAAATAAAAGAAAACACCCTCAATGATTGTCCATCAGGGTGCGCGGTCATTCAGTATACAGAATGACGAACTCTTTAGAACGGACTTACGACTCTACTTCGATAAGCTTTGAGCTGGTCTGGGGTCGAGTTAGCGATCTCCGCTTGCCCGCAGTTCCAGCCAAGAAGGTACGAGGAGTTTTCGCTCCTGGGAGCAGCTAGTCTTCCGAGCAACGCTTCATTCTTGCCACGGTAATACTCCGCCCTTCGTTGAGCGTGCTCACCTGCTGACTGCCCGTCCACCTTTTCAAGCGGACAACCTGAGGCATGATCGGAAACATTTTTTCCGCAAAACTCACACATTGTTCATTCTCCTATGCAGGAACATTGTTCAATTAAAATCAAAAAACGCCATATTGGATAATAGCATTTTTTATACACTTAGTCAATGGTTGTGGACGCGAGAGGACTCAGTCACAGGTCTCAGCCTGGTGGCCTCGCCCGCGACCCCGACTCGCTCGCCTACGCTCGCTCCGTCTTTCTCGTTCCGACTCTTGTCCGGACAAATAAAGAAAAGCCGGCACAAGGCCGGTTTCTCTTTATTTGTGGACGCGAGAGGACTCGAACCCCCCACCCCCTCAGTGCAAATGAGGTGCTCTACCAGATGAGCTACGCGCCCGAAATTGGGTACCTATGAGTATCGCACATTTTTTAAAATGTTGCAACGGACCAGCAAAAGCCTAGCTTTTATCCATTGCCAGCCCAACCAAATGGTCCAAAAACTGAGGAAAAGTAGCCCCTACAGCCAGCAACGACTTGGGCAAAAGTGACTGCGGCGTAAGGCCGGGCAACGAGTTTATTTCAATCGCATAAATGCCTTTTGGCGAAACGATAAAATCGGAACGGGAATAATGCCTCATGCCTAAAGCCCGATGTGCAGCCACCGCCATGTCCTGGATCGCTTGCGTTGTTTCCTCATCAAAGTTGGCTGGGCAGACTTCTTTAGCGCCTTTGGTATCGCTGTATTTGGATTCAAAATCAAAGAAAGCCTGATCTGCGCGAGGAATTATTTCAACCGGCAACAATGCATAGTAGTCCTCATCGCGGAATTTCTCGATCACACCACAAGTCGCTTCCCTGCCTTCAATAAACTGCTCGACCAAGATCTGGCTGCTGATCTCGCTGGCTTTTTTTAGGCCGTATAGTAGTTGATCAAAATCGCGTGCAATACTGATACCGACCGACGAGCCGGCAGCATTTGGTTTGACCACAACCGGCATGGGAAAAGTTTCGAAAATTTCTTCCGCATCACGTTTCAAACCGCTTTCATTTTTAAATTCAACCAGTAAAGATTCCGGAGTTAGAATTCCAGCTTCGATAAAAGCTTTTTTTGAAAGCATTTTGTTCATACCAAGCGCGGAAGCCAAAGCTTTTGATCCGGTATATGGGATGTTTAGTCCATCAAGAATCTGCTGAACTTTGCCATCCTCGCCATACTCACCATGCATTGCGTTTATCACCACATCAACACCGTGTAGCGCTTTGTGCGGCGTGCGAGGCATGCCTTCGCGGTGCCACACTCCTTCTTTATCAATCAAGATATCGTGCGCCTGATATTTTTCGGGTAAATACTGCAAAACACTATTGCCTGTTATCAGCGAAATATCATATTCGCTAGATGGTCCGCCACGAAGAACTGCAACTGAGATTTTATGCGACATCCTATTAGTATATCACTACTTCAAAAAATTTGAACGCAGCTTTTTGTGATATGCGATAACAAAACGGTGAGCCTCATTATTGGCCAACAAAATTTCTCTTTGATACCGGTCAACAATCTCAGGTTTACCGATAAGTGCTTTAGGTTTATGACGTTCGTTTTTTACAACAGAAACGACAGCGGGCTGTCCTATCGAGCTACTAGCGAACACTTCATTTACGATTTCTTCAGCGGCTTTTCTTTGTACTTCATTGCCGTCTACGGTAACCACATCAGGCGTTCTCCATTCGGAATGAGCGAAGCGGCGTTTCAAAACCTCCCTCAACGCACCAACGTCATTAGCGCGATCAACCGTCCTGATCTTAAACTTTCGATATTCCGCTTTATTGAATTCACCGTCTTCCAGCACGATCATCGCCCCAGTCATATTCTTGCCGCTCATGTGTGCAATATCAAAAGCTTCGATTCGGAAAACCTTTTGCTCTGACTGGTCGTCCGATGAGTCTACTGCGTTTGGGTTAGTCGCATGATACTCGGCATCTTTGTAATTATCTTTGATCAACGACACATCTTGAATGTGCGACAGGGCAAATAAAGTATGCTTTATCTGTCCAGCTTTTTCAAACTCCTGTTTTTTTGCGTATCCGGACATTTCCTTTTCCAATACTTTTATCAGAGCACTTTTTTTGCCTTCAAAAAACAAGCGGATGTGATTGATCAAACGGCCATACTCCTTTTCAGAAATTTCGCCAGTGCAAACTCCCGGACACAATCCGATCTGTCGATTAAAACACGGGCGTGGCGTTTTACCTCTGGCGATTTGTTCAGTCGCTGGCATGCAGCTAGCATCTCGAAACGGAAATATCTTGCGAACGATCCTCAAAGCTTCTTTCAACTGAGTTCCTTGCGGATACGGCCCGAAATCATATTTGATAAATTGTGTATGAATCGTTTTACCGATATTTTTTCCGCGCTCTAGTAAAACTTGGGGAAACTTCTCTTTGGTTATTATGACGTGATTAAAACTTTTATCATCCTTTTCCTTAGTGTTGGCATGTGGCTGATATTTTTTTATTAGATTCATTTCAAGAATCAGAGCTTCGAGCACTGAGTCGGTGACTTGAAAATCGATTGCCGCTGCATCTTGTATCATTTTTAGAATCAACGCCCCACGGGTCAAAACCAGATCTTTACTGAAATAGCTCTTCACTCGATCCTGCAGAGATGTCGCTCTACCGATATACAAGATCTGCTTTTTTGGACCAAGGAAAAAGTAAACCCCAGGTAAATCAGGCAGTTTTTTGGCCATTTTTTTGAAGTCTTCGACAGTCATACTAGAAGCTTAATCCAGAAAATAAATAAATACAAACAATAAAAAAGAAGGTGTGTTTTCACGACACCTCCCTTGTTTCTGTTGACTCGGCAAGCTTTAACATCTCTCGACCAACCCAAGCGGTTGTTTCCTCAACAACACGCTTATTTGGATGGTCAATAACACCAAACTGGGTGGGTTTACCGATCGTTATAGTGATAGACCACCATACACG
>DMQX01000042.1 GCA_003455555.1 Candidatus Tayloriibacteriota bacterium | reverse complement strand
TCCTAGCCCTGATGCTCGATATCCAATTTCTTTTTAGGTGTGATGCCGTTGGCAACCAAAATTAATTCAAACTCATCGCGTTCGATTGTTTCCTTTTCTACCAAGCGTTTTGCAATCGCATCGAGAAGTGGTCGGTGTTTGTTAATGATCTCTTCAGCTTTTTGATAAGACTCTTTCATGATCAACGAAACTTCGCTGTCGATCTCACCGGAAACCTTTTCAGAATATTCACCATCTTCAACGCCTCGGCCAAACATAGCCCGTCCCCCACTGCCTTCCAAAGCAAGTGCACCAAGTTTGTCGGACATACCGTATTTGGTAACCATATCCCGAGCGAGTGCAGTAGAAACTTGCAGATCATTTGAAGGACCGGTGGTCACATCATTATTCAAGATTAATTTTTCGGTCACATAACCGGCCAGAGAAACAGAAATATCATCCAAAAATTCTTTCTTGGACTGCATCTTTCGGTCTTCCAAAGGTAAATGCAGAGTATATCCAGCCGCGCGACCTCGAGAGATAATCGAAATTTTGTGGACAGGATCAGCGTAAGGCAAGACCGAGGCCACGATAGCATGACCCGCTTCATGATACGCGGTTAATTCTTTTTCTTTCTTGGTCAGCAAATGACTCTTGCGCTCCGGTCCCATCATAACTTTCTCGATAGAGCGTACGAGGTCGAACTGCGCCAGCTTCAAACGATTTTCGCGAGCAGCCAAAATAGCCGCTTCATTCATCAGTGAATACAGGTCAGCTCCAGAGAATCCAGGAGTTCGCTCCGCCACCACTGCCAGATTTACATCTTCAGCAAAAGGTTTCTTGCGAGCATGAATTTCCAAAATTGCTTCACGATCTTTTCGGTCAGGTAAATCTATCGTGACACGTCGGTCAAATCGTCCAGGTCGCAGCAGTGCTGGGTCGAGCACGTCTGGTCGGTTGGTGGCAGCCATAACAATAACTTTTTCATTAGGCTCAAAACCATCCATCTCCACCAAAATTTGGTTCAAAGTTTGTTCGCGCTCATCATTGCCTCCGCCAACGCCCGTACCTCGTACGCGTCCGACGGCATCAATTTCATCTACGAAAATAATAGCTGGCGCCGCAGCTTTGGCCATCTTGAACAAATCACGCACGCGGCTAGCTCCAACACCCACGAACATTTCCACGAATTCAGATCCTGAAATTGAAAAGAAAGAAACTCCGGCCTCCCCTGCTACCGCGCGAGCGAGCAAAGTCTTGCCAGTGCCTGGCGCGCCCATCAGTAATATGCCTTTTGGTATCCGCGCGCCTATGTCCAAAAACTTTTTCGGATTCTTCAAAAAATCGACGATCTCACTCAACTCTTCTTTTGCTTCTTTTGCGCCAGCCACATCCTTAAAAGTCACCTGCTGTTTCTTGTCATGAGGCAAAGTGATGCGAGCCTTTGACTGACCGAAAGTAAAAGCTTGCATACCGGCACCTTTAACCTGTCGAGTCAGGAACCAGATAAACAACGCAATGAAAATAATCGGCACAATAAATGGAGCCAGATTTATGACCCAGAAAACAAAACCGCTATCGCTCTGGACATCTACCTGAACGGCTGCCAGCTTATCTTTAGGCACGCCATAGTTTACCAACGACTGCGTCAGCGACGAGTCAGGCTCCTTTTTGGCTTCGCGTTTGTCGCCGTTATTATAGACAATATCGAGGGTATCACTTTTGATCGCAATGCTTTTTACTGTACCGGCCGTGATATCAGTCGCCAACTGTGAGAGCGGGATCGATTTAACCGTGGAAGAACTGCCAACAATAAAAGAATAAACGATGATTAGTACCACAAAAATCGCCAAACTGGTGAAAATGTTCCTCCAGAGCGGGTTTTTGGTCCCTCCATTCTTCTTTTTGCCCTTATTATTCTGTTGTTTATTGAATGGGTTCATAGGCTCCGATATTAAAAGTTATCTAGTTATTATAGTCAAAATCGCAAGAATGGCCAGTTTTTGCTATGATTGCCCTATGCCCACGCTGATTGAGAACAAAAAGGTCCATTTCAACTACGAAATTCTCGAGCGTTTTCAGGCTGGCCTCGAAGTTGTTGGACACGAGGTCAAATCGCTTCGCAACAAACTTGGCGCCCTCGACGGTACTTATGTGACGATACGGGGCGGAGAAGCTTACCTGATCAACATGTTCATCCCGCCCTATCAGGTCAATAATACTGAGGAGTCGTATGATCCTCGCCGTAACCGCCGCCTTTTACTGACAAAAAAAGAAATCCTGAAACTGGCCGAGACCGAGCATCATGCCGGTTTGACAATAGTGCCTATTTCGGTGTATAATAATAAGAGGTGGATTAAGATAGAGATCGCTATAGTTCGAGGCAAAAAGCAGTTCGACAAACGCGAGACTATCAAAAAGCGCGAAACTGAGCGCGAGATCCGCCGCGAGTTCACTGACAAATAAATAAACAGAAGAAAAAATGTAAATTTGTTACATTTTTTTCATACGGGGATGATCGGCCTAGACAATTGATCCACTTCTCCGATGTGCGCTATAAGGGTCCTTGGTACCTTCTAATCATCAGGGAAATCTAAGTGCTAAAACCTTAGTTTCAAGCGTCAAGTCAACTTTGTCTCCATATTTTGGAGCAAAAGACTTCACGTTCGCTTACGCTAACGCCTAAGCGACGTCTCACACCGTAAAGTTTGGTCGCGGTGCTGGGGTGTAATAAATCCAAGCTGGAACTTGCGGCTTCTCGGCGCAAGTTTAAGAACAAGAGAATCGGCGGTTCATGATTTTGCAGATTTAACCCATGAATTGCCTAAACTCTCGCCTACTGGCGGGACTAAAATCTTCTACATAGCGTAGAAACATCAGAAGCATCTTTTGCACGGCGGTTCGATTCCGCCCATCTCCACAGACAAAACGAAACCGGCTTTTTGCCGGTTTTTGTTTTGTCTGTGATTGATAGATGTCGGAATCGAAAGCCGGACTGAAGCTGCGATGTGAGCGAAGCGAACCGCAGCGAAGGAGGCGGGGTCGCGCAAAAATTGCGTAGCAATTTTATACGTGACCGATGAAGCCCATCTCCACCACAAACAAAAAGCTACTGGCGCAAATACCAATAGCTTATTTAATTTTTTCACACCCGCAGGATCTCAAGCAGCGACATGCCGCTTTTCTTTTTTGCGCTTTATTTCAGTATGCTTGCTGTATTCAAAGTGCAGAACAGGCATGCTTACACCGAGACTTCCGGGCGTCACTACCGATTCCCGAAGGCACGGGCAAATAATGGATCCACACAATTTCGGCTTCGGATTGCGCCTTGGATCACAACACATGTGCGTCATACCAGACTCCTTTCTTATCGAGAACAAGTAAATACTGACCGCTTAGCAACACCATACCACGATGTACTTCTAACAATAATTATATACCTTATAAAACTATATTTCTCAAAAGATATGCACATGTAAAAAATAAAAACAAAAAGCGTAGAATCTCCCTTAATCGCTTCCGACGCTTCAAAAACCCAAGAATGTAGTTGGTTCCAACGTTGACACTCAGTCTCATCAAATTAGAACGAGACAAAAAAGTAATGCACTTATTTTTATTTAATAAATTCAACAGGATACTTAAAATCTTTTTTTTCTATTTCTATTGATTTCGAGTACGGAATCGCATCACCTTTTTTCGCAACTTTTATAAATTCTGTTTGTCCTTGAGTCTCTTCGTTAGAAAAACCCTCGGCATCACCAACAACATAAATATATCCTCGCTCTCCAATAGCTGTCTCTTATACACATCTGACGCTGCCGACGATCTA